>CBFCWR010000117.1:0-8708 GCA_965601575.1 uncultured Desulfofustis sp.
AAATTTCGAGCATAACGCAGAGTTTGGGCGAAAAGATCGTTTTGCAAATGGCTCACACGGAATTTGATTCACTCATTTTCTGGCGGGAATTTACCCTCGCAGCCTGTTGAGAAAAATTCCCTGAAACCATTCACTTAAAAAATTATATACCTACGCCACAATTCCAGGAGCAGCATATGGACTGGGATTGATAAGCCAGTGTATTGCAGAAGCTCTGTCAATACTTGACTTTGCCGCTGAAGGCAACGCCCTCAAATTTTCTCAAAGTGGTATAGTCGGGGTCTCTTCGATAGACCTGGCTCGGACTGCCGTCCAGATAAATACTTTCGAGATACGTCAATTTTCTGGGCAGCTGTGCCGAGGTCCCCCTGGTTACCAGAAAGTGGGCGGGCTTTCCCGCTTCGAGAGTACCCAGTTCCTCCAACCCCAGAAGACGGGCACCGTGTTCGGTGGCGCACTGAATCGTTTCACCGAGGCTGAAGCCTGCCTGCCTGAACAATTTCATCTCTTCAACCATGGACTCGCCGTGCAGCACTCCTATGCTGCCGCTATCGGTACCAAGGGCAACTTTGACCCCGAGTTTTCTGGCCAGGGCCAATTGTTCCAATTGATGGGCCAAATTCTGTTCGGCCACCTTCTTATCGATTGTGCTGCGATAATACTCAGAATTCTGAACTACGGCCTTCATGGTGAAGATCGTCGGCACCCAATAAACCCCTCTTTCGGCCATCAATTCGAGATTCTGCCGGCCCATGAAAAAGCCGTGTTCGATGGAATCGCAGCCAGCCTCGATGGCCGTCCTGACCGGTATTTCGCCATTGGCATGAACCATCACCCTCGCCCCGCATCTCTTCGCCTCGGTTACCAGCTCGCCAAGCTGTGCTGTGGAGAATTGCGGTTTGGTCTCAAGAGCAAACCTGGTGAGGCTGTTCACGCCCGAGTTGACGACCTTGATAAGCCTTGTCGGCTGGGCACGCCGCAGGAAGGTTTCAGGCAACGACTCATTGTCTTCCAGGCAGACACCGATCAGGGAACCGTAGCGACCGCATCGATGGTAAGCGCTGCCCGGCGAGACTACCCTGACTGGCATTTTCTCTGGATCATACTGCTCCGCCAGATAGCGCTGCACATGTCCGCCCCGGTCACCACCGTCGCGCAGTCCCAACACCCCGTGTGAAAACTGATGCCTGAGGTGCTCGGCAATAATCGGAACCAACTCCTCGTATGATGCATCCAGCTGCTTCTCCCGGTACTCCTGATCGATGCTGCCCGACATACAGAGATGTACATGACTGTCAATCAGTACAGGAAGTACCACACAATGAGAAAGATCGACTATCTGCTCCCGGGGTGCAGGGTCGGTACGTATATCATCGATTATTTCAGTAATGTAACCTGACTTTATGGTGATGAGCTGATCTTTTCGTACCGGTCCGCCGCCTCCGTCAATGAGAGATCCGACTCTTACGTACTGGTTATTTTGCATTCTCTATACACCTTTCCAGCTATAGATTATTTTATAACCAAAATCGAGATCGATTATACCCGTTTCAGCTATTTTTAAATGGTATTTATTACCTGGCTGCCTTCTCATCTCTCCCCAAGAGAGATCCCAAAAGGTCCTCCCGTAGTAATGGTACATATTCAGACGAAGGTCTCATAATTGAGCAGTTTCTGCCTTGATTAAACTCACATCAATATTTTTGAATCCGATAATAAGATTAATTGCTTTATTTTTGCTTTTATGTTAGGCATCAAATTGAGATTCCCTTTTCCCAGGTAATAATAAGATGTAGAGGTGTGTGCCGGACAGGAAGTGTGGTCCGGTGGAATTTTTTGTTGTTGGCAAGGAGGTAACGCACAGAAATCGTTTTCAGGCAAGAATACTATCAAATCACTGAACAGGAGGCTGATCTATGAGTGACGACAAGAAGGTTATCGAAACTTCTGAAGCGCAAATTGCGGTACACTGGCAGGAAGAAGAATACATTCATCCGCCGCCGGATTTTGTTGGCCAGGCAAATCTCACCGACCCTTCTATTTTCGAGCGTTTCAGCCTCGACAATTTTCCCGATTATTACACAGAATTCGCGGAACTGCTGACCTGGTACAAATACTGGGATGAAGTGCTCGATACCAGTGATGCACCCTGCTGGAAATGGTTCAAAGGCGGTAAACTCAATGCCAGCTATAACTGCATCGACCGCCACCTCGACCAGTACAAGAACAAGACGGCGATCCATTTCGTTCCTGAGCTCGAAGAAGAGGCCGTCCACCATGTGACCTATCAGGAACTCTACGTCCGGGTCAATGAAATGGCCGCGCTGTTGAAAGACACCGCCGGCCTGAAGCGCGGAGACCGGGTCACCATCCATATGCCCATGTCGGCAGAATTGCCGATTACCATGCTGGCCTGCGCCCGTATCGGTGTTATCCATTCGGTGGTGTTCGGCGGTTTCTCCTCGAGCGCCTGTGCCGATCGAATCATCGACTCCAACAGCAGAGTCCTGATCACCATGGACTCCTACTATCGTGCCGGCAAGCTGCTCAATCACAAAGCGGTCGATGATGAAGCCTGCCAGCTCGCCGAAGAGGGCGGCCAGAAGGTGGACAAGCTCTTGGTCTGGCAGCGGTATCCAGGAAAATATTCCTCTGAGGCACCACTCGTTGAAGGCCGCGATGTGGTCGTCAACGATGAACTGAAAAAATATTACGGTGCCCGTGTGGAACCGGAGCAGATGCTCTCCGAAGATCCGCTGTTCCTGATGTATACCAGCGGAACGACCGGAAAGCCCAAGGGATGCCAGCACGGCACCGGCGGCTATCTCTCCTATGTTACGGCGATGTCCAAGTACATCCAGGACATTCATCCAGAAGACGTCTACTGGTGCATGGCCGATATCGGCTGGATCACCGGTCATTCGTTCATCGTCTATGGGCCGCTTGCCCTGGCCGCCTCAACGGTGATCTACGAAGGCGTACCGACCTATCCGGATGCGGGGCGCTCCTGGAGAATCGCCCAGGAACTCGATGTCAATATCTTCCACACCGCGCCGACAGCGATCCGCGCGCTGAGGAAAGTCGGACCGGACGAGCCGGCAAAGTACAATTACAATTTCAAGCATATGACCACGGTGGGCGAGCCCATCGAGCCGGAAGTATGGCGCTGGTACCACTCCACTGTGGGACGAGGAGAAGCAGTAATCGTCGACACTTACTGGCAGACGGAGACAGGCGGTTTTCTCTGTTCGACGGTACCGGGTCTCGAGCCGATGAAGCCGGGCAGCGCCGGTCGCGGAGTTCCAGGAATTCACCCGATCGTGTTCGATGAGGAAGGCGAGGAACTGCCAGCCGGCACAGGAAAGGCCGGAAATATCTGTATCCAGAATCCGTGGCCGGGCTGTTTCATGACCATCTGGGGTGATCGCGACCGCTTTGTGAAAACCTATTTCAGTATGTACAACAAGGACCCGAACAGTACCGACTGGCGCGACTGGCCCTACCTGACAGGAGATGCCGCAGTGGTTGCGGCGGACGGCTATGTCCGAATCCTGGGCAGGATTGATGACGTCATCAACGTCTCGGGTCACCGGCTCGGTACCAAGGAGATCGAGTCTGCCGCACTCACTGTCCCCGAGGTTGCAGAAGCGGCGGTTGTTCCCGTGGCCCACGAGATTAAAGGTAAGGAGCCGGAGCTTTACGTATCGCTCAAGCCCGGTATCGAAGCATCAGCGGAACTGCAGCAGAAAGTCGCAGACGCCATCGTCTTCGAGATCGGCAAGATCGCCAAATGCAAGAATGTCTGGATTGTGCCGGATATGCCCAAGACCCGTTCAGGCAAGATTATGCGCAGGGTCCTCGGAGCCATCTCCAACAAAGGCGACGTGGGCAATGTCATGACCCTGGCCAACCCCGAAATCGTCGAAGAAATCCAAAACATGGTAGCCAAATAACCACACCGCTGCTGCCACATACAAAAGGCGGAGCACCGGGTCTTCCCGGTACTCCGCCTTCTATTTTTGACGCTATGTTGTTGCCCGAATCGGGGCCTGCCTACTTCTGCCTAAAAGCAGAACCCCTGCATCGGCACGCCGGCAATGGCGAAGGCCTGCTGCACCCCTCTCGGGAACAGGCTGTAAAAATGTCTCAGAGAACCCTTATCAGGACCATACTTCTTGGCCAGATTAGCCGCAATGACCCGGGGATTGGGATGCGTCTTACGTTTTGTGTAGGTGTTCCTGATGAACTCGATCGCATCGAGATGCTCCTGCTCGAGCTCCACTCCAACCTTGTCTGCCAGCCAATCCCTGATTTCACTGTCCCAGGCTTCGACGTCTACCAGGTAGTCCTTTTCGGTCAGCAGATATCTTTTGTCTTTGAGTCGAACATGATAGGCCATAACCTCACCTCCCGCTTTCACGTTGTTCTCCTTTCGGCCATCAGCGCCGGCTTTGATGACCGATCAGCGGAACCTGTGCTACTGTCGATCGTCGCATGGCTCACACTGCGTTCCTCCACAGATATTATACCATGAAAAATTACCCCAAGTAACTAAATTTGCGCCTTAATACTACAATGTAGCAGAGCTGAAGGGTGATTGGTTCGGGCAAACAAGAATCATCGACATGGAGATCTGTCAGGAGAGCTTTCTGATGATGTCTGAAATATCGGCGCGGCCGCCGTAGGTACCAAGATTTCTGAGTTCTGCTTGAAAAGACGGGTCGGGGGGCAGACCGAGAATCGGGTCTGTAATCATGGTTACCTTCTGCAGTTGTTCGAGGACCTGTTCTTCGCTTTCGTGGGGAATCGGATAGCGCTGCATCATCAGGTACTCCATCGAGTAGTGATCTCGTTTCTGCTCGAATTCCCTGATGTCTCTTAATTTCTTAATCAACTGCCGGCGACGGCCAAGTAAATATTCCTCGATTGTTTCAGTTTCCGCCATTTGGGCAAGAAGTGTCACCATCAGTGTGAATAGATCTATTATTTGATCTTCATACACAGCGCTTTTTTCAACGAATTGGCAGAGAAAATCTATCGTATTCTCATTGTATGCGTCCCCCCGGCAGCGAAGTACCAAACGGCAGGCAATCACTCCCTCCGACGGCAAGAGCCTGTCCAGCCTCGCCACCAGCCTGGTGTCGAGAACCCTGTCGAAGTAGAATTTACCCACAAAGTAATCGATATCGCTTCTGTCGATCGGCAGGTTAAAACTGGTTACCCCTGGAACCAGTAAAAGAACCCCCTCTATCTTACGGCTGAGGCTATGGATCAGCGTTTCCAGTTCGACGGCGCTGCACGCCGGTGAAGGGAGGAGCAAAGGCTCGAGGGTCTGACGCATCTGCGTGTCGGGGGTGAGAATCAGGGCCAGCAGTTCATCACGCTGCTCAAACTGAGGATCCCGCAAGGCTGATTCGATTTCTGCAGGCATCAATCCACAGGTCGACTCGGCATAGAAGAGCACGTCGGCCGAGATTACGATTCCTTGCTCAACCAGCCTCAGCAGCTCACTCTCCAGCGAAGCGCTGGGTTTGATTATATCAGCCATAACTAATTTTCAGGAATAATATGAATTGTCTCTCACTATCGGAGCCTCCCGTCACGCTTGACATTGTACCCGACTCCAATAGAATGATCTTCTGTTAATGTACCTTTCAAGCCGGCGGGATAGCGCCGGAGCGAAGGCACGCAGGTCGTTAAGAGACGCTCTTGTAATGCGTACTCGGAGAGCTCCACAAGAAGGCTTATTTCGACTAAGAGACTCAGCAGCTATAAGACTGAATAAATTATTGTACCCCAGCATAATACGGTATATGACTAATCCCGACACCACCGGGTTTGTTCCCAATTGTCTTCCTGTCTTGATCGGCAGCCTGCCCCTTATCGACCATGGTGAAGCAGTCGCTCTGATTTTTTCGGCCACACCGGAAATCCCTCTATGGCCCCAGCTTCCAAAGCATAAAAAAGAGGGTATGGTTCGGCAGTTCGTAAGCGGCTTCCCTGGTCTGGTGGACGAGGGTACACATTATTTCGTCGATAGTGCTCAGACAGGTTTCATAGAAGAGATGACGGCGTTCTACGAGCATGTGATTGAATGCCAGAATCTGTCTGCGCTCCCCGACCATTCTCTGTTCAGATTGGACAACGACACCGCCAAGGGATTCCAGGTCTTTAAAGAAGAGCTTCAGAAATCTTCCCTGCAGCCCCTGACGGTGAAAGGCCAGGTCACCGGCCCAGTCACTGCAGGAATAGGCATCAGGGATGAACGGGGAACTGCCCTGGTCTATGATGACAATCTGCGGGATATGCTGGTCAAATTACTGGCAGGCAAAGCCCGGTGGCAGATCGAGCAGCTTCGGCAGTTCAGCGCCTCTGTCCCCCCCATTGTCTTCATCGACGAGCCGGGTATGGTGAATTTCGGCTCCACCGCTTTTGCAGGTATCTCCAAGCAACTGGTTCTCGAGGGAGTGAGTGAGCTCATCGCTTCGATCAAGGCGGCAGGGGGCTTGAGCGGAATTCACATCTGCGCTAACGGGGACTGGGAACCAGCCCTGAACTCTGCCGCTGATATCATCAGCTTTGACGCCTACTCATTTTTTGACAATTTCGTCCTCTACAGGGAGCAGTTGATTTCCTATATACGCAGGGGTGGTGTGCTGGCCTGGGGGATTGTACCGACCTCTCCTCCGGACACGGTCGAGCATGAACAGCTGGAGTCCCTCTATGAGCGCTGGCTTATGCAGTTGGAGATCCTCCGCTCATTCGGATGTTCCGAAAAAGAGATCCTCCGTCAGACACTGATTGCACCGGCCTGCGGAACCGGTTCACTGACTCCGGAACTGGCGGTAAAAGTTCTGATGATGACCAGAAATCTCTCAGACCTCATTAGAGCGGAATTTTCACTCTGAACCATCTTTGGCTCTTGACCTCAAACTGAAAAGATCTCAGCGGCAGCCCGCTGCAAACCACCACAGTCAGGCAGCACTCGCGCATCTTCAGGAAGTTGCACATCGCCCTGAATCCCCAGAAAATGCAGCCCAGTCTCCCGAGCGGCATAATAATCTGTCAGCGCATCGCCCACATACACGCACGAGTGCGGCTGCAACTGATAGGCGGAGAGCAAAGCTCGAATATGGGCCGGCTTTCTGATTGGTGAGCCAAGGATCTCGTCGAAATAGCCGGTAATGCCCCGAGCCTCGACCACCTGTTTCAATTCGTCTTCGGGTGTTCCCGAGATTAAAAAGATCCTGCAGCGTCCCTGCATCTCGACTAGAAATTCCCTGGCCCCTCTAATCCATGGTGCCTCGATCACTCGATCGACAACCAGCGCTGAATATTTTCTGCCCCAGTTGGCCAACTCAATCTCGGTGAGCGGAGTTCCCACAAAGTGAGTGTGAGAATACTGGATCTTGTCAATTCGACTGATTCCACCGTTGAGCCGATGATGCTCGAGGACCTGCGCCAGTATCTCAGAGCCGTAAGGCTCGAATAATATTCTGAATGCTTCGGTTTTGACGCCAACGCTGTCCACCACGACACCATCAAAATCGAAAAACCAGTTCACGTTTTCAATTTCATCCATTTTTTCTATCTCTCATCGTATCAGTCCTATCAAAATACCAAGCGATGTCTGATGTTCTTGGGCAGGTGGGCTGCAAGGGCGGCCAGGAAAAAGGCAACGACCACAGTCGCTGTCTCCGGCAGATAACCATGGAAGGCTATCCCCAAAAGTACTAGTTTCAAAACGGTTGCCAGTCCCGCGACTTCTCGATAAAGCGCTCGGTGACGCATTGTCTCAGTGCCTACTAATGCAAGACCGGATCCTACGGCCAGCCAGAAATAGAAAGCTGGCGGCCCTACTATTTCGTCCAGCAGAAACGAACTCAGATAGACCGCACTGCCAATCTGATGCATCGCCCTTATGGCGACCGAAACGAGTACTACCCAATAGGGGCGCGGCCCTACCGGCCCCAATTTCAGTTCCGAATCGGCTTTTTCTGAACTCATAGGCGTCTCAGTCGAATCACAGTTTTTGTCAAAACTAAATAGAGATCGCGCCAGAAGTCGATAGTTATTTAACGTCAATGACAAAAAGGACCGTCTGCCAGCTCACCCTGCCTGTCACCTCGATCACTCCCTGGTGACGATGTTAAAAATTGTCATACAATTGTAATCGCCCGCGGGTATCATTGCTGCATTGACGGGTTATAAAAAAACTACAGCGGCCTAAAAGCAAGGGGAACTAATGAGTCAATTCATCAGATCTATTGACGTTGCGGGTGGGATGATCAAAGCAGACTGCCCTCGCTGTGGGAAGAGTGCTTATCTGGAAGTGAATCAGAATTCCAGGCGCAGAATTTACCGTTGCAGATGTGGTAAATCAACGACCTATAAAATCAACTATCGCAAAGAACGTCGCGCAGTCACCTATGGTCCTGCCCGGGTGATAATGAGAAAGGTTTCGGAGCAGAAAATACGGCTCAACGATGTTTCAATGAACGGGGTAAGTTTTTTCATTTCTCGGGAAATTGCGCTCACCATGCGCCGAGGCCAGGAAATCGGTATAAAGTTCCGGTCTAATGGCAGTTCAATGATGCAACGTAAAATCTGCATCAAAAGCATTAAAAAGACTCGGATAGGGGCCCGGTACGTTAAATCATACGACTACTGGTAGCAACAGCTCTTCAGACCTCAGCACTTCTTCACGC
>CBFCWR010000118.1:0-8671 GCA_965601575.1 uncultured Desulfofustis sp.
CAGTATCTCAGGAAGGGCTTATTTTATAGGACAGGAGCGACCGATTTACTTGTGGGACTGGATTAACGATCTCTATCGGGAACTGGGTATCACGCGGGTTAAAAGAAAAGTACCCAAGGTGACCGCTTACATGATCGGATGGTGCCTTGAAATGATGCATCGGTTGGCCGGGTTAAAGAAGGAACCGGCAATGACCAGGTTCATGGCTCTGCAGCTGGCTTGCTCACACTTTTTCAGCCACGAAAGGGCAAAAGAAGATTTCGGCTACGAACCACTGATCACGATTGAGCAAGGAAAAGCGAGACTGCTGGAATCCATGAGGCAATAGATTGATTTGAATTTGAAGCGTTCTTTATCATACCTGCTGGTTGGTGTAATGGTGTTCATTACAAGCGTACAGCCAGCCATGGGCTTCAGCGTGGGAGAGGAGAAGGAGGTTGGCGAGAAGCTTCTTTATGCAGTGCGTGCGAGCTTTCCCATCCTCGATGAACCGGATCTTCATAACTACATCACCACCATCGGCCAGGAAGTGCTCGATGTGGCCGGGGTGCAGTTCTTCAACTATCATTTCTACATCGTAGAAAGCTCGCAGTTCAATGCATTTGCCGCTCCATCGGGTCTCATCTTCTTCTATACCAAGCTGATTGAGTCGATGAACAGCGAAGACGAATTGGTATCGGTTATGGCCCACGAGGTTGGGCACGTGGTGAGGCGACACTTGGCCTCAAGGATGCAAAAGGGCAAAGTGATCAATATTGCATCTCTTGGTGCTGCATTGGCGGCGATTGCGCTCGGCGGCGGCGGTGCCGCTGCTCAGGGACTGCTGGCCGGATCACTGGCGGCCGGTCAAAGTGCCCAGCTTCACTTCAGCCGGCAGGATGAGATTGAAGCGGACCTGTTAGCCTACCAGTGGATGCAGGATATGCAGCGCGACACGGTGGGACAGAAACGAATGCTGCAGACCATGAGGCGGATAACCCGGTATAGAACCGGACAGATTCCCCAATATCTTCTTACCCATCCCGATCCCGAGGCTCGTCTCGATTATGTGGAATCGCTCATCGCAGCAGACGATGACTATCGAGCGACAAACGACGAGCAGAGAAATTTCGATTTTCTTAGATTTAAATACCGTATTCTCTCGCTGACTCAAAAGTCATCAACAGCAAGAGGTTATCTGGCCAGTGAACTAAGCGATCCCCGAGCCACTGAGTTCGAGCGAAACATGGCGCTCTATGGATTGTCCCAGATAGATCAGAGGACTAATAATTACGAACAAAGCCTTGCCAGGATTGATGAAGTTATCGCATCCTTTCCCGACAAACAAATCCTGCGTGTTGATAAGGCTGTCATCCTGTCCGATCAGGGGCAATATCTCGAGGCACGTATACTTCTTGAGCAGGTCAGAAGAAGAGAGCCAAACAACAGCTACGTGCTATACAATTTAGGGAAAGTCGCGGCTAAACTGGGTGATGCCGATCTGGCAGTTGATCTCTTCAAAGAGGTGGCATACAACATCCCTGAATTCTCAGAAGTCTATTTTGAAATCGGCAAAATCCTCTCTGGCCAGGGTAAGCACATCGACGCCCGTTTCTATCTGGGGAAATATAATCTCTATGAGGGTAAGCTGAAACTCGCGGAGGCTAATTTCAAGCAGGTAGCCGATAAAACTGAGGAGCAGAATGAACTTGGCAAAAAGAGCAGGGAGATGCTCGCCCTGATCGAGAGGCTCAAGAAAAAATAGTCCGTCATCCTCCTGTGAGATAGAGGAGATATTCCTGATTTCCCTTGCTTCCCTTGATCGAGGAGGCAACGACACCCTGGCTTGACAGACCGAGTTCTTTGCTGAAATTAATGATCTTCTCGACCGCTTCGAGTCGCAACGCCTCGTCGCTGACAATTCCGCCTGCACCTATCTGTTCCCGCTCGAGTTCGAACTGCGGCTTGACCAGGCACACTATCCTGATTTCATTTTCCGCGAAAAGCGCTGGCAGCGGCGGCAGCAATCTGGTCAGGGAGATGAAGGAGGTATCGATTACACAAAAATCGATCGGATCGGGCACCTGCGCTTTTTCCAGATAGCGGGCATTGCATCTCTCCAGAACGACGACTCTGGGATCTGATCTGATCTTCCAGTCAAGCAGGCCGTAGGCCACATCGACGGCGTATACTTGCGCGGCGCCAGCCTGAAGAAGACAGTCGGTAAAACCGCCGGTGGAAGCTCCGACATCGAGGCAGCACCACCCATGGGGATCGATTTCGAAGTGATCTAAGCCTCCCTTCAATTTGAGTCCACCGCGAGAAACGAAGGGGAGGCTTTCCTTGAGACGGATTGCACAACTCGGGGAGACCAGGAACCCCGCCTTGTCAACCAGGTGATCGTCGACCAGTACCCGGCCGGCCATGATCAGTGCTCCCGCCTCGGTAAGGGAACCGCACAGTGCTCTATCTACCAGGAGTTGGTCGAGTCTAACCATCTGCAGCGGGTTAAGCCGCCGAAATGGCGACACCTCATTTTTAATTCAATTTCTGCTGGGCCTGCTGAGCCTCCGGTGAATCTTTATAAGTAGCAATCAGTTTCTTGTAGAGGATACGTGCGGTGTCATTGTCATTGAGCTTCTCGAAGGCCATAGCCTGCTTGAACATGGCGGCAGGCGCCTTGCCGCTGGATGGGTGATTTGTGATAATATTCTGGTAATCGAGGATCGCCTGATCGTACTCTTGCAATGCGAAAAGGCATTCTCCCATCATGTATTTTGCTTCAACGGCGTCTGCTTCCGATCCGGAGGCGGAGATATTTTCGAACTGCTGGTAGGCTTCTCGAAATTTACCTTGATCGAAGAGACTCTTACCTTTACCCATACTGCTGCCGGTATCGGCAGTAGCCACTGTCGCAGCAGGCTGGCTGGCACTTGGTGTCGTTGCGGTTCTGACAGGGGCAGTCTGAGGTGGTGGGGTGGAACCTGATGAGATAAGCTTCTTACGCTTGTCAGCTCGGATTCTGGTGGCGGAGGAATCGCTGGAGGCCTTATTCGCCGCATCTGCTCGCATACGTGCCTGCTCTGCGGCTCTCGCCGCCGCAGCGGCTTTGCGTTTGGCCTCTTCGACCCGGGCTTGCTGAATGGCCTGAAGGTTCTCCTGCTGCAGTTTTAACTGATCCGAGAATTGACCCAGTTGTTTATCCTTTTCTGCTATTTCATTCTCCAGTCTCCTGACTTCTTCTAATCTTTTTTGTTCTTCCTGCTGGGCATAGCGCTTGAAGTTGAGTTCCAGTTCTTTACTCTGCTCCTTGAGACGGCGGTTGAGATGCCCGGTCTCTTCAAGACCGCCCCGCAGGGCAAGCAATTCCTGGTTGAGTTGATCGATCTGGGCAGTGTTGGACGCCTGACGCTTTCTGAGACCGTCAACAGTAGTTGTTTCCAGTTCAGTGAGTTTTTTGTCGATACTGCGCAACTGGGCATGAATAAGGTTTAAATCGTCCTGCGAAGCGCATTGAACCAGGAAAGGGGCAACCGCAAATGCACACAATAGCGTGAATGGTGGTTTTTTCATGTCGTTCTATTCAGGTATAAAGTTAATAAGGCTTCACCGCCCAGCGAGGGTAGGTTTGACTACCCGGGAGCGAGAACAGCATCCGTTGATATAGACCGTTTTTCATTATTCCATATATTTTATGACCTCTGCCATCTCTTTTTGCAAAGATAATCTGATTGCCGTCTGGCGACCAGGATGGTGTCTCATGATGTGCCTGATCACTGGTAATTTGCGTTGAAGAACCGATATTGAAAGGATCTATGGTGCAGAGATGATAGATGCCTCCCCTGAGGCTCGAGTAGACCACCAGATTTTCAACCGGCGACCAGGAGGGTTCAGCATTTTCGACCCCCTCGAATGTCAGGCGCTGGGTATTGCCAGAGGTCAATTCCATCATGTAGAGCTGCGGCTTCCCGCTGCGATCGGAGACGAATACAATGTGTCGACCATCCGGTGAAAAGGTCGGTGAGACATTGATTCCGGTTTGTTTGGTCAGTTGACGCTGAATTTCCCCGCGTCTGTTGACCAGGTAGAGATCAGGATTTCCCTTGAAGCTGAGGGTGACGACCATGGATTGTCCATCCGGAGCCCAGGCCGGTGCGAGATTCATCCCTTTCCTTCGGGAAATGACCCGGGTGGTTTTGCTCTGCCGCAGGTCGGTGACGTAGAGGTTCTGATTGCCGCTGTGATAACTGGTATAGGCCATATAGACACCGTCAGGCGAAAAGCGCGGTGAGACCACCAGGTTACGGTGCCTGGTGATCTGTCGTAATTTGCGCCCGAGGATGTCGGTGACAAAGACCTCTCTTTCACGTTTGTCAGCAGGCTGAGTGATAAACCCTATCTGGGTGGTAGCCAGGCCGGGCGTGCCGGTCAGTTCGTTGATTACCGCGTCGGTGAACTTGTAGATCATCAGATCCTTTTCAGCCAGCGGACCCTTATAGGCCTTACCCATCAGCATTTTATCTTCTGCTGCATCGAAAAGCCTTATCTCCATATTGATCTGATCGTTGTTGACCGAATACCGGCCGACCACCCCGTAATCAGCACCAAGCCTGGCCCAATCAGCACTGGTGCTGCCAATAACCCGCTGGTTTGGGAGCACGTCTATAATGCCGTGAAAGACCAGGGATTTTGCGAGAGTATCGGCCAGGCCGCCGTCAAGCTTTGCGTCACTGGACGATCCGGAGCTTTGGAACCAGGGGACGGCGAAAATAATCTTGCGTGCTTCCGCCGAAGTGATGTCAAGCGAGATTCTCTTGGCTTCCACAACAGCAGTATGAAAAGGCAACAGCAGCAAACTGGCGATGATCAACAACGTTAGTTTTCTGTTCATAGGTCCCGTACTATTATTATTGTCGAATGTCTCCCGGTCTGAACTTCAGCTCAAACTCCAGGCTTCTTTCTTTTATAGCTGATGGAAAAGGCTGAAACGGACTAGCCTTGGTAACTGCCCGTTTAACAAATTGATCGTAGGTGGGATCATTTGATTTTTTTTCGAAGAATTGATCAATCACCGATCCGTCCCTTGCTATTACAATGACATAGACCGCCAGAAGGGATTCGTCAAACACTTTAAATTCGGGTAGTTTCCAGACCTCTATCAAGCGGCTGTTTACCCCGACCGCATATCGGGAGATCACCGGGTCGTTAAGTGATTTTCCTCTTGATGGGGATGGGCGGGGCGTCGGTGCTGTTCGAACCTGATTTCTAATAGCGTTTAATTCAGCCTGGGCAATCAGTCTTTGCCGCTCCGCTTCTTCAGCGGCGATTCGCGCCTGTTCGGCCGCAATCCTCTCGGCTCTGGCAGCCTCCTGAGCTAGTTCTTTGCGTTTTCGCTCCAATTCTTTTTGACGGTCTTGTTGCGGATCTTTGATCTTCTTCTTTATTTTTCGTTTTGAAGGTTTCAAAGAAACCGGCTTAACTTCTTCCACCTGCGGAGGAGGAGGCTTGACTGGATCGGTTATGGCCACTGCCTCCTGAGGCACCTGTGGTTCTGGCGGGGCGGCCGGCTCTGGAGCGGGGGCGGGAGGGGCGCTCTGCTCTATCACCGGTTCAGCCAGGTTGACGAGGTTGACGGTATAGATATCTTCATGCTTGGGACTTGATTTGAAGAGATCGGGCAGGACAACCACGCTGAAGGCTAACAAAAGGTGGAACCCAATGGCCAAATTAAGCGGCAGTACCCAGCTGTTGTATCCCCCGTAACTTATACGGTACTGTTCGGACACCTTATTCTTCTTCTTCGGGCTGGGTTATCATGCCCAGCTTGTCGAATCCGGCCTTCTTTATGTCGGCCATGATTTTTACCACCACCCCATAAGCGACAGCCTTGTCTGCTTTAAGGTAGATGGGCTTTTCCTTGCTGCCCTGATCAAGCCCCGAAAGCTCCTGGTAAAGAATCTTTCGGGTCACTTCGTGTCGATCTAGACTGATGTTTCCTTCCTTATCGATGGTAACGACGATGGGGTCATCTTCCTGCCTGAGTGATTTGGTTGTTGTTTCGGGCAGGTCGACGTCGAGCCCCTGGGTCATCATTGGAGCGGTTACCATGAATATAATGAGCAGCACCAGCATGACATCAACGAGGGGGGTGACGTTGATGTCTGAGACGAGCTGCTTTTTACCGTTGCCGTTTACCGGTCCCATATGCGATTACACCCTGGAGAGCAGATCTCTTTCTACCAGGTTTAGAAAATCGGTGGCAAAGCTTTGGGTACTGTATTGAATCCCACTCAGTTTGTTTGAAAAATAATTAAAAAATATCACCGCTGGAATGGCTGCGGCGAGACCGGCGGCTGTTGCCACAAGGGCTTCAGAGATGCCGGGAGCGACGACAGCCAGTGAAGCTGAACCGCGTTGACCAATATCATGGAAAGAGACCATGATTCCCCACACGGTCCCGAACAGCCCTATGAACGGGGTGGCGCTGCCGGTGGTGGCCAAAAAGGGCAGCAGGCTGCCGAACCTGTTCACCGCTTCATCTTCGGCTTTGCGCAGAGCCCGTTTGAGATTGTCCATGGTGGCGAGCTGCATCTCCAGGGTTTCCGGGCTGTTTTCATCTCCCCTGGCTCTGATTTTGTTAATTTTCTTTAATTCAGAAAACCCAGCGCTGAAAACTGATGCTTCGGGGCTGTAGACAAACTCCTCGGCAGCTTCACTTGCTTCATTTAGATTGCCCGAAGTCCAAAATGTTTCGAGAAAATCTTCAGAGTCGAGACGCACTTTGCGAAAGAGTCTGAATTTCATGAAAATTATCGACCAGGAAACAACGGAGAAGAACAACAGCAGCAGCATGACCATCTGACCAACAGGTCCGGCATGCAGAATCATTTGCGTAATGGAAAGTTGCACGATTAGACTTCCTTAAAGACAGAACTGGAATCGAATTCACCGATTGAAATGACTATCAACATCCTTGAAGCAAGCCTATATTACCTTTTTTGGACGAAAGGTCAACCGCTCAATTTTCTAAAAAAAGGCGTCATCGTAAGTACTTATTAGATCACCAAAAGATCGGTTCAAGGATCGATGAGGGCACAGCAGAACTCGGTTTTCAGCGCCAGTTGATCGCCGACTCTGGCCTTTCCCCGAAGGACGCAGACTGAGGATACGGTGTCGATTAATTCCACCTCTATATCCACCGTTTCTCCCGGAAACACGCGTCGTTTGAATCTGGCGTCGGAAATTCGGGTGAGCACCGGCATCTTTTTATCTTCTTCTGAAAAAGAGCCGGCCAGTAGCAGGGCACCACTCTGAAAAATTGCCTCGCAGAGGAGCACGCCCGGTAATAATGGATTGCCCGGGTAATGCCCCCGAAAAACATCAAGGTCTTCCGCGAACGTTTTTTGTGTCCTGATCGTGGTGTCGGACTGGCTGATGATCTGGTCGACCCAGAGAAACGGCGGCCGGTGGGGGATAAGCGAGAGAATCTGTGTACCTGTCACCTTAGAGGCCCCCGTTGACATCGAGTACCGAGCCGGTGATATAGGAAGCCCTGTCGGATGCAAGAAACAGGACTGCTTGGACAACTTCACCAACCTCACCAAAGCGGCGCATGGGTACCATCCTCTTGTAGCTATTTAACTGTTCTTCTGAAAGGTCCTTGAGAAGATCCGTCTTGATGAAACCCGGAGAAACGCAGTTTACCGTAATTTTCTTGCGGGCTACTTCCTTGGCAAGGGTTTTGGTGAAGCCAATCTGACCAGCCTTTGAGGCAGCATAATTGGCTTGTCCCTGGATGCCCATATGGGCTGAAGGAGAGGTGATATTGACGATACGCCCGTATTTTTGTTTGAGCATCAGAGGAATCGCATATTTACTCATGTGAAACGTGCCTGACAGGTTTATGTCAATCACCTGCTGCCATTGCTCGCTGTTCATCAGAGCGACAATGGCATCTTTTCTCACCCCGGCATTGTTAACCAGAATGTCGAGGGTGTCGAACCGGGATTCAAGTCCTTCATAGAAGCGGGCCACCTGATCGTGATCGGCGACGTTGCAGTGTTCCAGCTGCAGTTGATCCTCGGGCCACTGATCCCGAAACCTTTTCGCTTCCTCCTGATTGCTGGCATAAACGCCCACCACCTTGCAATTGTGCTGCAGAAACGATTCCGCTATCGCTCTGCCGATACCTCTGGTCGCGCCGGTAACGACTGCGGTTTTGCCTGTGAATTCTGTCATGGATAGCTGCCGGATTAAAGGGATCTTAAATAACCGTCGACATCGTTGGCTACTATAACTCCATAGTTTATGGCACCAAGCCAGCCGGACATGATAATGCCAACAGAACCGACATGAAACAGCCCGCGAACTTCTTTGAAGATGGTTCGAGATACATCAAGACCTTCAAATTTAGTGCCGAAAGAGGTTCCCTTGGTATGCAGGGTATAACGACTGAAGGTCAGCGGCGTCGCTGCCTCGAGCCAATCGATCTTGGTCTTCACTGCAGGCAAATAGTGCTCGAGGTCGACTATGGTCCTGTCGATCATCCGCTGCTTGGTAGATTTATACTCCTGTTCCTCAAGTGCCGCCCAGTCATCATAATTGCTGTTCATCGAGGCGACGATGGTATAGCGGTCGAGCCCTGGCCTGGTTTTGGGATAATAGACCGAAAACGTTTTTGACCTGGTGTTGA
>CBFCWR010000119.1:0-8641 GCA_965601575.1 uncultured Desulfofustis sp.
GAGAGTGTCGGTGGTCAGCCGGTTTCCTGGTCCCATAGGACCGAGTGCTGCTCCGGTTCCCTGACCATGGCGCGGCCCGATATTGCCCGCAAGCTGGTCGGCGACATCGTCGAAGCTGCCAAGAGGGCCGGGGCAGACGGGATGGTCACCGACTGCCCCATGTGCCAGGCGAATGTGGAGAGCCGACAGCTCGATCTGGCCAGCACGGATTATCTGCCTGTCTTTTTTGGCACCGAGCTGATCAGTGCCGCCTTGAACGGTCACTACCCGGCCAAGCAGAAAAAGTTACATCTGGTGGATGCCTCGGTGTTGGATGAGGTCTTGACTAGAGCTCCCCAGAACAGGGAGGAAACGGTATGACGGAAAATCCTCACATTGATCTGTTCAACAGAACCACCGGCGCAGTAATGGTTGTCGGCGGCGGTATCAGCGGTATGCAGTCGGCCCTGGATCTGGCCAATTCCGGATTCAAAGTGTATCTGGTCGAGAGTTCTCCAGCCATCGGCGGCAAGATGGCTCAACTCGACAAGACCTTCCCCACCAATGACTGCTCGATGTGCATCGTCTCACCCAAATTGGTGGAGGTGGGGCGCCACCGCAACATCGAGCTGCTTACCCATAGCGACGTCGCGTCACTGGAAGGGGAGGCAGGGAACTTCACCGCCCGGATTATCCAGCAGGCGCGCTACGTCGATGTCGACAAGTGCACGGGGTGCGGACTCTGCGAGCTGGTCTGTCCGGTGACCCAGGCATCCTGGTGGCCCGAGCAGCCCGAGGAAGGAGAGAAAAAGAAAAAACTCAAGGCCAAGAACAAGCAGTTAATCCGCGGTCCCGGAACTCCACAACCTACCAGCCTGGCCAAATGGACCTTCACGGTCGACGAAGAGAAATGTTCCAAATGCGGCAGCTGCTACCGTGCCTGCCTGCACGGCGCGGTAAGCTGGCAGAAGAAAGAGATCTCTTCCATCGACCAGGAGAAATGCACCGGCTGCGGTGCCTGCTTCGTGGCCTGCCCGGAGAAATTTCAGGCAGTTACCATCAGCGAGGCTGAAGAACTCGATAAAAACCTTGGTACCGCGATCAGGGCCCGTTCCGATGAAATCAAGAAAATACAGGGCGAAGTACAGAGCCCGGCGGATTGTATCCGCTGCGGACTGTGCGCCATGATGTGCACCAAGGTAATGGGTATCGGTGCTCTGAAAATGGTCGAGGACGGCATCGAGGCCGGGATCGACATTTGCCAGGTGTGCGGAGCCTGCGCTTCGGTCTGCCCGGTGAATTATCTGAATGTTCCCGAGCTCACCGACAAGACGCCCCGGCCGCTGCTCGACGAGTTCAATGAAGGACTCAACCTGCGCAAACCGATCAATATCTTTTACCCGCAGGCGGTTCCCCGGGTTCCGGTCATCGATGAGGCCAGCTGCGTCAAGCTCAACACCGGTGAGTGCGGAACCTGTCAGGCGGTCTGCGGCGTGGGTGCCATCGACTACACCCACACGGTGAAGGAAAAGCAGATAGAGATCGGTTCGGTAATATTTTCACCGGGCATCGAGGTGTTCGACCCCGCACTGCGTGGTGAGTTTGGTTACGGGATTCACAAGAATGTAGTGACCTCCATCGAGTTCGAGCGCTTGCTTTCGGCATCGGGTCCCACTTCGGGAACGGTGTCGCGTCCCAGCGATGACAAGCATCCGCGCAAGATAGCCTGGATCCAGTGTGTGGGATCCCGGGACAATAGCTGCGGGCGCGACTACTGCTCGTCCGTCTGCTGCATGTACGCAACCAAGGAGGCCTATATTGCCCGGGAGCATGACTCCTCGATCGAGCCCACCATCTTCTATATCGACATGCGCTCCTTCGGAAAAAACTTTGACAACTACATCACCAGGGCAGAGGACAACAAGGTACGATTTGTCAGGGCGATGATCAGCCGGGTCTATGAAGATCCCCAGACCGGTGATCTGGAAGTTCGCTACATTGACGACAACGGCGACCGGCAGTCGGAAGTTTTTGAAATGGTGGTGCTGTCGGTGGGCATCCAGGTTCCAGAGAAGACCAAGCAGTTGGCCGATACGCTGGCGATCGACATGGATGCGTACGGCTTTGCCGTCACCGATGGATTCAGCCCGATGGCCGCCTCTCGCCCCGGAGTCTATGTGAGCGGTGCGTTCAACGGACCCAAAGACATTCCGGAGACGGTGAGCGAGGCGTCTGGAGCCGCCCAGGCGGCATCGGTGGGGTTGGCTGCTGCCAGAAACACCTTGCTGACCGAAGAGGAGTTGCCCAAGGAGAATATAGAGGAGCCTGACGATCCGCTGAGAATCGGCGTCTTCGTCTGTCACTGCGGTTCCAACATCGCCTCGGTGGTCGATGTGGCGGCGGTCACCGAATATGCCGCCACGCTGCCCAATGTGGTGTTTGCCGATCACCCGCTCTACACCTGTTCACAGGATTCGGTGGAGACGATCAAGGATCTGATCCGCGAGCACGATCTCAATCGGGTGGTGGTCTCGGCCTGTTCACCCTCCACCCATGAGCCGCTGTTCATGTCTACGCTGCAGCAGGCAGGGATCAACAAGTACTACTTCGACATGGCCAATATCCGTGATCAGTGCAGCTGGGTCCACCCCCTGGAGCCGGAAAAGGCGACCGAGAAAGCCAAGCGGCTGATGCGCATGGCTGTCGCCAATGTCTCCCAGGCTGAGCCGCTCACCGAACTCGAGTTCGATGTCGATTCGGCCCTGTTGATCATCGGCGGCGGTGTCGCAGGAATGACAGCTGCGGTGGAGGCCTCCGGCCAGGGATTCGGTGTCTACCTGGTGGAACAGGAAGCAGAACTTGGCGGTCAGGTCAACCGCTTGCAGCGCAGCTGGGATGGACAGGAGTTTCGACCGTTTCTTGACGACCTCAAGGCACGGGTCGAGGCCGACGATAAGATTCGGGTACTGACCAGCTCGGTGGTGGTCGACCAGGGTGGCTTTGTCGGCTCTTTTGAGAGTGAGGTGATGACTCCCACCGGCGGCAGCCGGAAAATCAAGCACGGTGCCACGCTTATAGCCACGGGCGCCGAGGAATATCGACCCGATATCTATGGTCTGAACGAGTTTGACCGGGTGGTGAGCCAGACCGATTTCGAGGGCCTGATGGTTAACGATCCGGCCCAAGCCGGCTCCTGTAATTCGGTGGTAATGCTGCAATGCGCCGGATCTCGCTGTGAGGAACATCTCGATTACTGTTCGAGGATCTGCTGCAACCAGGCGGTCAAAAACAGTTTGAGGCTCAAGGAGCTCAATCCCGAGGCCCGTATCGATGTGCTCTATCGAGATATGCGCTGTTACGGCTTGACCGAGCTCGACTACCGAAGGGCTCGGCTGGCCGGCGTAAATTTCATTCGCTTTGATCCTGAGAAAGCCCCGGCCATCGCCGCGAGCGAAGATGGTATCGAGGTGACGGCATACGATCCGTCTATTCAGATGGATGTGCAGCTCAACCCCGACCTGCTCGTATTGTCCACCGGCGTGGTGCCAAGAGATACGGAAGAACTGGCAACCATGCTGCGGGTGCCGAGAAACGACAATGGTTTTTTCATCGAGGCTCATGCCAAGCTCAGGCCGGTGGATCTGGCCAGTGAGGGAATTTTCATGGCCGGGACCGCCCATGGTCCCAAAAACGTGACCGAGACCATAGCCCAGGCCCAGGCGGCTGTGGGTCGGGCGGCCACGATTCTGGCCAATGATAAACTCAAACTCTCGGGGGTATTCTCCACCGTTATTCCCGAGAATTGCGCGGTCTGCCTGACCTGCGTCAGAGCCTGTCCTTACCAGGTGCCGGTGATTAACGAGGAGCATACGGCTTTCATAAATCCCGCCCTGTGCCAGGGCTGCGGCATCTGCGTCGCTGAATGTCCGGCGAAAACCATAACCCTGGGACGCTTCCAGGATGAAAATATCAATGCCAAGCTGAAATCATATGGTGAAATGGAACCCGTAGCAGAGACAGGAGGAGCGTGATGGGTGACTTCAGCGCCAATGTAATCGTCTTTGCCTGCCGCCACTGAGCCTATACCGCAGCGGACCTGGCAGGTTCGGAAAGACGTTCTTATCCACCCTCGATCAGCATCGTCATGCTGCCATGTACGGGGAGGATAGATGAGTCGTTATTGCTCAAGGCTTTCGAAAATGGGGCTGACGGCGTAATGGTCATCGGCTGTCTCGAAGGCGATTGCCATTACGTCAATGGCAATATCCGTGCCCGGGCGCGGGTGGAGCGGGTATATCAAATTCTTGAGCAGATCAATATCGGGCCGGAGCGGATCCGGATGTATAACCTGAGCGCCGGAGAGGGGGCTAAATTTGCCGCCTTCACCAACGAGTTTGTCGACCAGGTGAAGGAACTCGGACCGAGTCCGATAAATCTGGCCAGAAACAATGTATCAAAGGAGTCAGAACAGGAGGTGCACACAACATGATTACCGGAACCCCCAAACCCATAGAAGAGATCCTGGAAATGCTCGAGCCTTACGACAATATCATCGTGGCCGGGTGCTTTGGTTGTGTGACCGTATGTCGGGTGGGAGGTGACAAGGAGGTCCAGGTGCTCTCCTCGACTCTGCGACTGGCCCGTGAAGCGGCGGGCAAGAAAATCGAGATCAAAGAGGTGTGCCTCGAGCGTCAGTGCGACCCCGAGTATCTCGAGCCGATGCGGCCCTATATTGAGGATTACCAGGCGGTGTTGTCCATCGCCTGCGGTGCGGGAATTCAGTTTATGGCCGAAAAATTCGGCAAAACCCCGCTGCTGCCGGGTATCAATACGGGATTTTTAGGTGTCACTGAACGACAGGGGGAGTGGACCGAACGCTGCCAGGGCTGTGGCGACTGCGTGCTGCATCTGACCGGAGGGATCTGTCCGGTTACCCGTTGCGCCAAGTCGATATTTCACGGTCCTTGCGGTGGATCGGTTGAGGGAACCTGCGAGGTTGACAAAGAGGTGAAATGCGGTTGGCAGTTGATCATCGACCGTCTCGTCAGCCTGGATCAAATGGAGAATTACGGGAAGCTCAAACCTTACAAGGGCTGGGATGCATCACGCGACGGCGGCCCGCGGCGCATAATCAGGGAGGACATGGTCTAATGAAAGCAGGAAGCAATCTTGAGAGAGTGCTGGAAGCCGGACATTTTGCCGTTACCGCTGAATGTGGACCTCCCCGGGGTGCCGATCCGGATGTGGTGCTGCAAAAGGCTGATCTTGTAAAAGGCAATGTGGATGCCTGCAACGTCACCGACAACCAGACATCGGTGGTGCGCATGAGCTCGGTGGCCGGTTGTATGCTGGTCAAGGAGAGCGGCACCGAGCCGTTGCTCCAGATGGTGGTCAGAGATCGCAACCGGATCGCCCTGCAGTCCGACCTGCTTGGAGCCTCGGCGCTGGGTGTCAGAAACCTGCTGTGCCTGTCGGGTGATCACCAGAAATTCGGTGATGATCCGCAGGCTAAAAATGTCTTCGACATCGACTCCATACAGCTCATCCACCTGGTCAAGACCATGCGGGATGAGGGAGTATTCCCCTCGGGAGACAAACTGGAAGGCTCGCCAAAATTTTATATCGGCTGTGCGATCAATCCCTTTGCCGACCCGTTTGAAATACGGGTACCCCGGTTCAAGCTCAAGATAGATGCCGGTGCTGATTTCGTTCAGACCCAGTGCATTTACAACATGGACAAGTTCAAGCGATTTATGGATGAGGCCATAAAAGAGGGGCTCCACGAGAGAACCAAGATCCTGGCCGGGGTTACCCCGCTTAAATCTGCTGGAATGGCCAAATTCATGAACCGGATGGTGGCCGGTATCGAGATCCCCGAGGAGTTTATCAAGCGCATCGCTGATGAACCCAAGGAAAAACAGGCCGCCAAAGGTATCGAGATGTGCATCGAGCAGATCCAGGAAATAAAGGAAATGGAAGGAATCGCCGGTGTGCATGTGATGGCAATAGAATGGGAAGAAAAGCTTAACGAGATTATCGGCGGTGCAGGCTTGCTGCCCCGGCCGATGGTCGAGCAATAGAGAACAAACCTAGCTTTCATGTCTTAAGGAGGACAAAGATGGCAGACAAGAAGCTGATCCTTTTGGTGGATGACGATCCTGATTTCGTCGAAGCGGTTCGTGTCATTGTCGAAAATGGCGGCTACGAAGTGGAGGTCGCCTACGACGGCCAGGAGGGACTGGAAGCGGTAGCCGAGCGGAAGCCCGATCTCATCGTGCTCGACGTCATGATGCCGGTGATGAATGGTCATGAGGCCTGCGCCAAGCTGAAGGGCAACGAGGAGACGGCAGAAATTCCGATCATCCTGCTGACCGCGGTTGCCGACAGGGTGACCACTTCTACCTATACCCATCGTGACATGCTGGAATCAGAGGCGGAAGATTATATGCCCAAACCGGTGGAACCGGCTGAGCTGCTCGATCGTATAAAAAGCTGGGTAAACTGAGCACCGCTTCTGCAGCCTGAGGCGACAGCCGCGACGGCCAGGTCTGAAACACCAAGAATCGGAGCAGGTCTATGGACGCTTTGCGTGTATTGATCATTGACGACGAGAAAGTAATCCGCGACGGAGTCGAACGCTCGCTGGCCGGGAAGAATTATCTAATCGCCAAGGCCGAGAGCGGTGAAGTGGGCATAGAGATGATCGAGCAGAACGGCTATGACGTCGTGCTGCTCGATCTGATGATGCCGGGTATTGACGGCTTTGGAGTACTGGAGTGGATCAAGGAGCACCGGCCGCATATCGAGGTTATCGTCATCACCGGATTCGCCACCGTCTCCAAGGCGGTGACGGCGATGAAACAGGGCGCCTTCGATTTTGTCGGTAAACCGTTTACTCCGGACTACATCCGCATCGTCGTCGGGCGGGCGGTGGAGAAGATCAGCCTTGAGGCTGAAGCCCGCAAACTGCGCGAAGAGCGTATATTGACCATGGAGGCAATCCAGAACGAACAGAGCCTGCTCAAAACAGTATTCGGCTGCATGGTCGAGGCCGTGCTGATCACCGATCCCCAGTCGGTGGTGGTCCACCACAACCCGGCGGCGATCAAAATGCTAGACATCCAGACCGATCCGGTGATCGGCAAGCCGCTGTCCGCTTCAATCAATGACAATGTAGCGGTGAAGATGGTGGAAGAAGCCATTGCCGGCAACCGGGTGGTGACCCGGGAATTCGCCCCTGGCACCGTATCCAGACGTTATCTGCGGGCTCATTGTGCACCGGTCATTTCTTCGACCAGCGACGGAGACAAGGTGCTGGGCTCGGTTACCACTTTCGAGGATGTATCGACCCACAAGGAAATCGACAAGATGAAGTCTGATTTCGTGGCCATGGTTGCCCATGAACTCAAATCACCGTTGGCTTCCATCGAGCAGATGATCTATGCCCTGCAGTCAAACTGCGAATACGAAGAGGCCAACAATTGCAACCGGCTGCACGGCCGGATGACGGTACGTACCAGGGATCTACTCAGACTCATTGAGAATTTGCTGAATCTCTCGAAGCTGGAGAGCGGTACCGTCGTATTTAACCTGGAACGTACCAACGGGCACGAAATCATAGAAGATATTCTGGAGGTCGCCAGACCCCAGGCGGAGGCCAAGGAGATAGCGGTTCATTTCGCCCCCTGCGAGGAAGATTGGTGGTTCAATGTCGATTACGATCACATGCGGACCGCAATCATGAATATCGTCTCCAACGCGGTGAAATACACCCCGGAAGGAGGGGATGTGCATATTGAAACCACGGTTTCAGGAGGATTTGTCAACTTGGTTTTCCAAGATTCGGGAATCGGCATTTCACAGGAAGATCTGCCCCATATTTTCGATCGTTTCTATCGGGTGAAAGCAAAAGCTACCAGGCATATCACCGGCTCCGGGCTTGGACTTTCCCTGGTCAAAGAGGTAGTTGAGGCGCATCAGGGCTATATAGACGTCCGCTCAAATCCTGATAGCGGCACCACATTTATCCTCAGTTTTCCCATTGTCGAGATGGCTAACACCTATGCTTGAATAGATTGAGCTGACACCACTCCCCGCGTCTCTGGTCTGCACCAAAGCGAATATACCCCTGTTGAGAAGCAGTTCGTTTGTCGCCGCGGAAAAGTGCGTATAACAGCCCTGTAGGCTTAGGGCTGGTGGTTTGAGAGGAATGTTTGCAGCCTGTCGAGCTGGGGATAATGTCGCGGGAAAAATTCAAAACCGAACTCGTAGTAACCGACCCCAGATTCAGACCCAGCACCGAGCAGGTTATCACTGCACCTGGTCATTCTGCCGCTCAGATCGGTCAGCTCGAGGCTTTCTTCAGCGCCGAACAATTCAATATTGTCCAGCATGCCGATGGTGCAGTTTACCGGTGAAATAGAGACGCAGCGAACGCCTCCCTTGCTGATGTCCATCACCTGCGCCATGCCGATTATGTTGTCTCGATCGGAGAAGAGCAGGCTGCCCTCGAGGGTGAATCTGTTGAAACGCCTTTTTTCTTTGAACTGGGACCCCATACTACTTCCCCCTGCATGTGAACAACTTGGGAATCCATGTTGATTGAATAGACTATACTTTATACCTGAGGGAAGACCGGGTCAAGAAAATACCACAATGTGGT
>CBFCWR010000120.1:0-8640 GCA_965601575.1 uncultured Desulfofustis sp.
GGCGCCTCGATTTCATTGAGAATCACCGTACCTTCCGCCATCTCTTCGCGTCTTACGATTTTGAACATGTCTACCTCCGAACGTGGAAGAATTGAAGACAAAAAAAACCCGCCGCCGAATGCAGGCGGCAGACGGGCAACGGGTATTTATGTCAGCCTTTCAGGAAGTGCGAAATCCAAATTTCTACATCCTTTTTTCAAATTGAACCTAAGGAACGTACCTCTTTTGCCTTTTCTTTTCAATCTCATTTCTAAAAGCGAATTCGGGGACGCAATTCGATTACGTCCCCTCCCTCACTGTTCAGTTGGTAACTGGCTGCCCAGCCGGCTTCGCGCGCATACTGGGGTTGCTCGATCCGCAAAGATAAACCGATCAGTGAGTATGCAGCTGGTCAGGCACTAATGGATTTAAAGAGAGGCGAGAAGGGCGTCGATGCCTGCCTGGGCCACCTCCTCGTCCTGGTCGGGACTGCCGGAGCTGCAGCCGATACCGCCCACCGGATGACCGTCAACGAAGATCGGCAGACCGCCTGCGAAAATCATGAAGCGTCCCTGGATTGCCGAGTTGATGCCGAAGGCGGGCTGGCCGGGACCGCTTACGGTGCCGTAATCTCTGGTCGATTTTCTGGCCGCGCCGGCGGTGAACGCCTTGTCGGTGGCGATGGTGATCGAAGTCACCCGGGCGTTGTCCATGCGCTGGAAGAGAATGAGATTGCCACCGTCATCGACGATGGCAATATCCATGTCGACGCCTATTTCCAAGGCTTTTTTTTCAGCCGCCGCCATCATTAATTTGGCGTCCTCGAGGGTGAGTCTCGGTACCTTTTTCATGCTGAATCCTCCATGGTCTAGTGATAGTGGGCCTGAGAACCGATTTAAACCTGGAAGTACTATTCATGAACAGCGCAATAAATGCAAGCAATCAAGGAAATTTTTCCGAACCAGAAGCCATGGGAAATGATGCTGCAGCACCACCTTTTTATTGCAAGGCAGCGCTTGATGAAATGAGACCAAATGATTAGGATGGTAGGCGTCTCCGAGGGAAGATATCACTCCGCCCGTTTAGGAATTTAAATCCGTTCAGCCCACCGAAAAATCCGCAGACAAGGAGGTTGTCATGAAAACCACGCTCACCCGTCGTCTGAAGTTCACCATCCCACTTGTGCTGTTGTTGTTACTCGCCGGCGGTTGCGCCTCGATGAAGCAGCAAAGTACGGAACAGGCCACTGCAGCCTATTCGACCAGGGACCTCAACGAACAACTGGTTATGGCCACTCTGTGGATGCAATCCTCGGCGGAATTCAGGGCCCTGTCCTATCAGGCTTTCAACGTCGCGGCCATGAACCTCGATTCCTTTCTGGCGGCGTATACCGGCAGCAAACCGGTGGCCATTATTGTCGATGCCGATGAGACGGTGATCGACAATACCGCCTACCAGGCGTGGCTCATCGGGCAGGATTTCGGTTATTCATCCAAGACCTGGACTCCCTGGATGGAGGCCGCCGAAGCCACAGCCATGCCGGGAGCCAAGGAATTCCTGAACTACGCTGCCGCCAAAGGGGTTGAGGTCTTTTATGTCACCAACCGCAAAATGGTGGGTTACGAAGGCACCAAGAATAACCTGATGGCGCTCGGGTTTCCCAACGTGGATGAGACGCATCTGTTGCTCAGGACGGACTCCAGCGACAAGCAGGCGCGCCGGGATATGGTCACCAAGGACTACGAGATCGCCCTGATGATGGGCGATAATCTGAACGATTTCACCAGTAATTTCAGAAAAAAAACCGTTGATGAGCGATTTGCCGAGACTGACAAGGTAAAAGATCAGTGGGGCACCCGTTTCATCGTCCTGCCCAACCCCACCTATGGTGAGTGGGAGGGCGCAGTTATCGAAGGAAATTGGGGTGCTTCGCCGGCCGAGAAGGATCAGATGCGAAAATCTTATCTGAACAAATGGGATTACCAGGTTCCCGAGTAGCCCGGCTCCTGGTTTGACCAGACATTTCAGGGGGGCGCAAGGCAAGGGCGTCCCCCTACAAATGTACCGGGTCGCATGAGATAATCGAGCACCTCACCCACCCCTGACCTGTGGAGGTATCATGAGAGCCGCTTCGCTATTCGTCATCCTCGTCCTGTTCGCCGCGCAACCTGCACTTGGCGCCCGGGCTAAAATAGACACCAGGTCGGCCGACCCCTACCTTTCAGCCCTGGTGGTCGAAGCTGATACCGGCAAGATTCTGGTCGATGAGAACAGTGAGGTAGTCGCCTACCCGGCTTCGGTGTTGAAACTCATGGTTCTCTATATCATCCTTGACAGAATAGAGCAGGGCAGCCTGCAGCTCGACGAAATGGTCCAGGTTACCAGGGAAGCTTCGCAAATGGGAGGTTCCCAGGTATATCTCGATCCCAAGGAACAATTTTCAGTCGAAGACCTGCTCTACGCCCTGATCATTCAGTCTGCCAATGATGCGGCGGTGGCCCTGGCGGTTCATGTGGCCGGCAGTAAAGACGCGTTTGTCGAACTGATGAACGAGAAAGCTGCCACCTTGGGAATGAACAACACGACCTTTTATTCCGTACACGGGTTGCCGCCCTCGGAAGGCCAGCTGCCGGATAAGACCACCGCCAAAGATCTGGCCATACTGGCGCGGGAATTGTCCAAGAACCCGGAGGTCTTCAAGTATACTTCGACCAGGGAGCGTGATTTTCGGGGCGGTGAATTCATCATGCGTACCCACAATAAACTGCTGACCTCGGTGGATGGCTGCGATGGCTTCAAAACCGGCTATTTCAAGGCGGCTGGATTTTCCATTGTTGCCACCGCCAAGCGCAACGGCGTGCGAATCATTGCAGTGGTGCTCGGCAGCATCGACAGAAAGGTGAGAGACGCCAAAACATCGGAGCTGCTGGCCATCGGCTTTGCCAAGACACCGCCCAGACCCGAGGTGATCCAGCCCGCAGTACCACAGCCGGGGCCTCCACCTCAACCCCAGGTCAGTCAGGCTCCCGAGGCAGAGCCGCAAAGCGAACCAGTTGAGGAGAAGCAGGAGTCCGGCTCATCACTGGGGCGTGATCTGCTGATGATCGGCGTCGGCTTCGCTGGCGGTGTGCTGGCCTGTTTACTGGTGAGCATGCTTCGCTCGAAGCCCAAATCCAGAAAGCGACGGCTCATGTAACTGAGGCGGTTTGTTCGAGCTGATACTTTCAGTCGGTATCCTCGGAAGAGGGTTTGCTCAAATCGACGCTTTCGACCCAGAGTTGAAAGAGTTCGAAGAATCTGCCCACATGGTAACCATCGGCGAGGCCATGGTGCACCTGCACCGACAGCGGCATGATCACCCGCTTGTGCACTTCGGTGAAGCGGCCCCAGGTGATCCGCGGGATGGAATCGACCGGGCTCATGTGAACGGGATGCGTGACCGCGGTGAAATGCACCCATGGCAGGCTTGAGATAAACAGATAGTCGTCTCTGCCCGGCTCATCCTCCAGGCTCGGGTTTTCCTTGGCACGCAGGATGGCCCGGTTGGTCCGGTCGGAGAAAATGGTAATGTCCTCGCAGTACTTGGTCTCGCAGAAACAGAAGGTGTTGTCGTCGGTGAGAACGGTGTAGGAAGGGTGGACCATCTGGTGCTGGATGATCTGGTCTGCACGAATTCGCTGCCTGAATTCTTCGATCTCATTGGCGATTCTTGATACCCCGTACAAGACGCCGTTGAATCGGGAAATGCCGCTCTGTCGGCATTGCCGATGCAGCCTGGTGATGTCGATCTCGGCGCAGATATTGAAATGGGGATAATCGAGTCCGTTGTAGAAACGGTAGATGTCTCGCCGCGGCCAGTTGTCCATATCGATTGTCTGCATTGCTTATTCTCCCTGGTCACCGTTACGGGTTTGCGCTTCCTGTTTATAGCGAAAATAGCAAGGAGAGGGTGGCAAAATTACAGGCTAAGTGCTTAATTCTAGGACAGCAACACCCTTCCCCGATGTCAGTTATAATACTGTTCACGTAAGAGTTTGACACTTAAAATCAATTATCTGATACTCGATCAGTGAACGGCTTAAAAACGAAAAACAAAACCACTTCTGCAAACGGCCAGCAAGCCAGATATCTACTGATATAGTTCATTTTTATCAATTCGATGACAAAATGAGATACGGGCCAGTCGCTTGGATACTCTCATTCCGACTATTAATATCAAGGGCTTAGGCGATATTGCTTATAGCCTTTCGGGTTGATTTGTCGATATATTGACTATTTAGTTCGTAGGACCATATTGCTAATCATTCAGAGTTGCAGGAATTTGATTCTGAGTCTTGAGCCAGTGGGAAATTCCCACTGGCAGGGTTTGGTGCTGAGAACAACTGATGAAGCAGGATACCCAGGAAGAAGCTCAACCAGCCGTGCTGGTATATTTTTCAGACCTTAGGATTGCCGAGCGATAAGACGCACCCCGGTCGTTGCCCTGTCGGTTGAATGTGGTCGGACCATGGGTCTGAAAGAAATATTCGAGAATGCGGCGAAACGAGACCATTTCCGGATCAAAAACAATCTCGATACCTTCGGCATGGGTGCCATGGTTGCGGTATATGGCATTGGGAACATCCCACCCTGTGTAGCCCACACGGGTATTTTTCACACCCGGCAGCTTGCGAATCAGATCCTGCATGCCCCAAAAACAGCCACCCGCCAATACCGCTCGTGCCTGGGCCATTACCGTTCCTCCACCTGATCGAGATATTCGCCATAACCTTCGGCCTCCATGTCATCGCGGTGAATGAAGCGTAACGAAGCCGAATTGATGCAGTAGCGTAGACCACCACGGTCAGCCGGACCATCGGGGAAAACATGTCCCAAATGGCTGTCTCCATGAGTCGAGCGCACCTCGGTGCGAATCATACCATGACTGGTATCGCGCAACTCATTGACATTCAAAGGCTCTATAGGCTTGGTGAAACTAGGCCATCCGCAACCAGACTCAAACTTGTCCGACGAGGCAAACAGTGGCTCGCCTGACACAATATCCACATAGATTCCCGGCTCATTATTGTTAAGATATTCCCCTGTCCCGGGTTGTTCGGTGGCGTTCTGTTGGGTTACGCGAAACTGCTCGGACGTCAGATTGGCGATTGCAGTATCAGACTTTCTGTATGTCTTCATAAGTGTATCCTCTTAAATCGGCCCAACGTATAATATGCTAAACCTGCCCCCAACCAGGTGACAAACTAGACTGAAAAAAGTGCTAAAAAGTATTTTCAACTATTAACTCTTCAAGGGGAAGCTGTCCTGGTTTTGGCCAAGAGTCCTTGATGCCTTTACCTATAGCCACCATGGGACCCATCACATGATCTTCGGGAAGATTCACCAGTTCTGCAACTTTTTCGATATCAAAACCAATCATGGGGCACGACTGATATCCCATGTCTTGTGCGACAAGCATCAGCGTTTGCATAGCAATACCAATGGAGCGTTGTGCCTCATCTCTCTGCAGCCACTCTCTGCCCTCATGGAACGGTCCCATCCAGTTGACCAGCAAATCACAGACCTCTTCAGGGGCATTTTGCCAGTATCGCCTGGGATCTTTCTGCCAGGCCATAAGGTCTGCGGTGAAAAGAATCAGTAGTGAAGCGTCCGTCATCTGAGCTTGGTCATTTCCCAACTCATTTCTGATTTTCGAACGAAGTTCAGGATCACGCAGGATTACAAACCGCCAATGTTGAATATTAAAACTAGTTGGCGCCTGTATCGTTGCTTCCAGTAGTTTCCGCTCTTCCTCTACTGTCAAATTGTGGTTTGGGTCGAAATGCTTGATGGCTCTTCTACTATAAACTGCTTCTATGGTGTTCATTGATAGATTCCTTTGAATTGTATTATTGGTTACTAATTGGCAGTGTGAAAAAAAACACCGACCATGCCAACTTACAACATGATCGGTGGTCTGGTGCGACTGCATAAGGAGAAAGAATGCAAGTCGCATTGGGGGTAACTTATGTAATCACCAACTTGCTCCCAAGATCAGATTGGTGTCGATGCAGTTCTCTTTTTCGTTTTCCTTAACGTGATTGTGATCACTCAGATCATTGGCGTAACAGGCAAACTCTCCACCATTATCATCACGAACAAAAACCATTTTATTATATTCTGCTGAAATTATATCTCCTCTCATGACTAACCCCTTAGTTTTTACTTTTTTGATTTTGTGTCGGTCTTTTCAAATTGCCGTTACGAGCGTTCTCTTTGAAACTTCTCTGCTCTTTGGCTTGATTTAGAAAGTATGACCGTACAGACAAAAGACAACGTAAGTAAAACAAGGTATTAATGATAGTTTTTTCTATTACAATTTACCTCTACTGGTTTTGAAAATGACTGATCCTATCAACGACCTACTTACCGCAAGAGACCTATTAGCCAGTTCCGACAATCGGTCGGCCCAGAGGGTGGACACTCGCCTCGATAGATATTTCAGCGACAGAATTTTCCTAAGACCACTACCGACCACCGTGACCGTGACGGCCCAAATTAAAGACACAGGAAACACCTCAACATATTGAATACGTAAGGTTTATTACCTTCGATTCGGCAATGTTAAGAGCTACTGCGAACACTCTATCAGGAACAAGTTTCACCCACACTCACCACCAAATTAGTAGAGGTTTCCATCGCATCTCTTACATTTTTATAGGACGAATGGCTGTTGTAGACCAGTGCTTAGAGAAATCCGGGTAGAAGCACCGGTTTCCCGGAATGGGCGGCACCTCTGTGGTCGGATCCCGCTCCCCGATTCCTGTGATCTTCTCCATCGCCTGGTAATAATTTTTCTGGGTCTTCACACCCGACAAAGACGGACTTAGTGTGTCACCCAATTAAGCCATCTCCGGCCTGAAGTGGCAAAACAGATACCATTAAGGATCAAATAGTGGACAAGGAACCCTCGATCAAAAGCTGGCTGGCCGCTATTCTTGCCGCCGACATCGCCGGTTACAGTCGGCTTATGGGCCAAGACGAACCCGCAACGGTTCGTGACCTCAAGGGCCACCTGGCTGTAATTCTGCCTATGGTGGCTGGCCACGGTGGTCGCATCATGAACACAGCAGGCGATGGTTTCATCGCTGTGTTCCGCAGTGCGATCGGCGCGATGGAGTGCGCTTTAGAGATCCAGACCGTCATGGCGGAACGCAACAAAGGTGTTCCCGAGAATCGCCGGATGCTTTTTCGCATTGGCATCAACCTTGGGGATGTCATCCACGACGGGACTGACATATACGGTGACGGTGTCAATGTCGCAGCGCGCCTCGAAGCACTCGCTGCACCTGGAGGTGTGATCATTTCTCAAGCTGTCAACGACCAGGTGCGCGACCGCCTCGACTTTACCCTCAAGGATTTAGGTGAGCACGAGCTTAAAAACATCGCTCGTCCGGTGCACGTTTATAGGCTCGATACACCGATGGAGGCAAAGGAAGTTCCGGCCCCGGGCCTTTCTGTGCCGCTGCCAGATAAACCGTCGATTGCCGTCCTTCCCTTCAGCAACATGAGTGGCGACCCGGAGCAGGAATATTTTGTCGATGGTATGGTCGATGACATTACGACATCGTTGTCGCGCTTCGATCAGTTATTCGTTGTCGCGCGGAATTCGAGTTTCACCTACAAAGGCCGGGCAGTTGACGTGCGAAAAGTAGCCGATGAGCTAGGTGTGCGCTACGTGCTTGAGGGCGGTATTCGCAAGGCGGGCAACCGCTTACGGATTACCGGTCAGCTCATCGATGCTACAACGGGGGGACATCTGTGGGCGGATCGCTTCGATGGTACCGTCGATGATGTATTCGAGTTCCAGGATAGGATTACCGAGACCGTCGTCGGCGCAATCGAGCCCGCAATCCAGAAGGCGGAAATTGAACGCGCGCGCCGCAAGCCGATAGACAATCTCGATGCCTACGATCTTTATCTGCGGGCGTTGCCCCATGTTTACGCTTTTCGCCCGAACGAAAACCTTGAGGCGCTTACACTGCTCACCGAGGCGATTGATTTAGAGCAGGATTACGCTCCGGCGTTGGCTTATGCTGCATGGTGCATCGAGCAGCGCATTACCAGAAACTGGCCGAGCGTCGGCGACGATGACGAGGCACAAGCGATTACCTTGGCCCGAAGGGCGCTCGCCGCCGGTAGTGACGATGCCATTGCTATAGTTCTGGCCGGTTTCGTTCTTGTAATGGTGGGCCGCGACTACACGGCGGGATTGGATGGTGTGCATCGTGCCGTGGAGCGAAACCCAGGATCCGGATTCGTCAACTTTCTGGCGGGCACAGCGCTTGTTTATGGCGGTGAACCTGAAAAAGCTCTGCCCCTGCTACAGCGGGCAATGGCGCTCGGACCATTGGATCCAGCCTATTACATGTACCTAATGGTTGCCGCCTGGGCTGAGCTCTACGGCGGTCGCCCGGATAAGGCCCTGGAACTCGCCGAGCGCTCGGTCTCGATCTATCCCGACTGGGACTCGACGTATTGGGCACTGGTCCCCGCCTATGTTCAACTCGACCGCCTGCCCGAGGCGCAAGCAGCGTTAGCGAAATATGAATCGCTTGCACCGGGCATGACCATCTCCAAACTCCGAAGGTTGCTTCCTTTCAGATACCCCGCTCCATTGGA
>CBFCWR010000121.1:0-8512 GCA_965601575.1 uncultured Desulfofustis sp.
GGACAGGGCTCTGACCAGGCGTTCGGCAGTGGCGGCAATGAAACCGCCGAAAAGGGTGACGCCGATCATGACGAGAAAAATCAGACCAACCATGCCGTCGGCGCTGAACAGTGCGGGGGACGGAACGGGGTTCATTTGTTCTGTTCCTCGAGTCGTTTGAGCAGATCCATGATAAAGTCCTCTTTTCTGGTAGAGGCCAGGTTATATTCGTTGGAAAATCTCAGGGCGTTGAAGTTGCACGATTCCACGCAGGAGCCGCAGAGCGAGCAGGTGGTGAAATCGAGAATGTACTTGGTCAGTACTTTTTTCTTTTCTCCTTCAGGCTTAACCCCGGCGAGGCTTATGCAGCCCGATGGGCAGGCCCGCTGACACATCGAGCAGACGATACAGTTGGACTTGCCTTCCTCGTTACCGATCAGTTCGATATGGCCCCGAAACCGGGGATACATTTTCACCGATTCGTGGGGGTAGTTAAGGGTGACCGGTCGCCGCGGAAATTCTTTCAGCGTCACCCACATGCCGTCAAGCAGGGATTTGGCACCGGTAAACAGCTCTGTAAAATAGCCGCTCATATCAGAACACCTTGAGCAATCCTGCAGTCAGCAGCAGGTTGAAGAGCGAAATTGGAATCAGGTACTTCCAGGACAGATTCAGAAGTCCGTATATGGTGGTGCGCGGGAACGTCCAGCGGATCCATATGAATACGAAGATGATCAGGTAGATCTTCAACAGGAACCAGCCCACATGGTGGGTAAACGGGAAAAAGCCCAGATCACCAAAAGGACATGCCCAGCCCCCGAGAAACAGGATCACGGTCAAACAGGCGCCGATGACGATGTTGGCGTACTCGCCCATGAAGAAAAGCCCGAATCCCATGGATGAATATTCGGTGTGGAAACCGGCCACCAGCTCGCTTTCGGCCTCGCCGAGATCGAAAGGCGCCCGGTTGGTTTCGGCTACTGAACAGACGAAAAGGATCAGAAAGGATACCGGCATCAAAAGATTGAAGCCCACCTGCTTTTGAAATGGCCATATATTCCAGTGCCAGAAGCCGCCAAGCTGAGTCTGGACGATGTCGCCGAGGTTCAACGAACTGGAAATCAGTACCACGGTGATGGTGGTGATCATCAATGGAATCTCATAGGCGACGGTCTGAGATACTGCCCGTACCGAAGAAATCATCGAATACTTGTTCCTCGATCCCCAGCCGGCCACCAGCAGCGACATCCCACCCAGGGCGGCAAAGGCAAAAATCATCAAGACCCCGACATCGATGGGGTGGGCGACGATATTGTCGCTGAAGGGGATGGTGACGAAGCTGATCAGTGCCGGAAACATGGCCAGCACCGGAGCCACCATGAATATGGCCTTGTCGACCCCGCCCGGGATGAGCAGCTGCTTGGTCATCAGCTTAACCCCGTCAACCGGTGGCTGCAGCAGCCCCCATGGACCATTCTCCATGGGGCCTGGGCGGCGCTGGAACAGGCCTGCCCCTTTTCGTTCACACCAGACCAGGTAGGCCGCATTGAGGCCCACGAAACTGATCGCGATAACCACGGCGAGAACCACATTGAACAGTGTCAGACTCATGCTTGTCTCCGTTACCGATCCATTTCGGGGATGACCAGGTCAAGGCTGCCCATGAAGGCAAGTGCGTCGGCGATCAGCATACCCCTGCAGGCTTCGTCGAACAGGTGCATGTTTGAATAGGTGGGAGAACGCAGCTTCAGCCGGTAGGCGTTCTTGCCACCGTCACTGACCAACCTGATGCCAAAATTGCCGCGCGCGGTTTCCACTGCGGCAAAGTAATCTCCCGGGGGCGGTTTGATCAGTTTCGGCTTTTTCTTCGGATTGATCGGGCCATCCGGCAGCTTGTCCAGGGCCTGCTCGATGATTCTCAGGCTCTGTTCCATCTCCTCCATGCGCACCAGGTAGCGGGCATAACTGTCGCCCTCGGTATAGACCGGTACCTCAAAATCGAATTCCGGGTAAACCGAATAAGGTTCGTTGCGCCGCACGTCGTAGTTGATACCCGAACCGCGCGCCACCGGGCCGGTGGCGCCATAGCGCTGGCACATATTCTGATCCACCGGGCCATGGCCTTTTAACCGTTTCATCAAGATGATGTTGCCGGTCACCAGTTTGGCGTACATCTTCAATTCTTTTCGAAAGTGGGTGATGAAGGCCCGGGTGCCGTTGATAAAATCGTCGTCAATGTCGTTGTAAAGCCCGCCAAACCTGAAATAACAGTAGGTGAGCCTGGAGCCGGTGACGGCTTCGAGCAGGTCGAGAATCTGTTCCCGGTCGTCAAAGCAGTACATCAGCGGGGTAAAGCCGCCGAGGTCGAGGACATAGGCTCCAAGCCAGACGAGGTGGGAGGCGAGTCGGTTGAGTTCGACGGTGATGACCCGGATATACTCCGCCCGCTCCGGGACTTCTATGTTGCAGGCCCGTTCGACCACCAGGGCGTAGCCGTGGTTGAAGGACATGGCGGATAAGTAATCCAGCCTCCCCATGTTGGGCATGTACTGGGGATAGGTCCGGTTCTCGGCCATTTTTTCATGCATCCGGTGGATATAGCCGAGCACCGTTTCGGCGTCGTAGATGTACTCGCCGTCCATGGTCATTTTTACCCGCAGGACCCCATGGGTGGCCGGGTGTTGTGGCCCGACGTTCAGTACGAAAGTTTCATCCGGCTGGAGGGTGATAGGCTCGGTCATGCTTTGAAGTCCTTCAGTAGAGGATGAAAATCCGCATCTTCAGGGAGCAGCAGCGGCACGAGATGGGGATGTCCGTCAAAGACGATGCCAAAGAAGTCGTGGGTTTCCCTTTCGTGCCATGAGGCGCCGGTATAGATGGGGGTAATGGTCGGCAGGTGGGGTTCGGTCCTCGGGATCCTGGTGCGCACCACCGTGCGGCAGAGGTCGAAATCGTAGCGGCTGAAATCGTACACCACTTCGAGCTGGTCTTGTTTTATCCAGTCGACACCAGTGATCGATTCAAGATAGTAGCCCAAATCATAAATTATCCGAACAGCCCTTATCAATTGATCTGGTTCGAGTTGGACGTCGAGATGGAAACCTCTGGCGTGATAGTCCTGTTCGAGGATGCCGTTGCCCCTGATCTCAGGTTTTTCTTCTCCCTCCTCGCCGTCGTCAGCCTCGGGTTCAGGGGCGGGCAGGTCGGCAAACAGCGTGGAAAGCGCTTCTCTGGTCTTTTCCTGGATGTTCATATGCAGAAGTTCCTCACACGCTCAGCCCTCATCCGAACCGGATTTGCGCCACTCTGGTTTGGGTTTGGGCCACCGCCGCCAGCCGGTTATCTTGTACTCGAGTTCAATTATCCCCTCGATCAGGGCTTCCGGTCTGGGGGGACAGCCCGGCACGTAGACATCCACCGGGAGAAACTTGTCGGCTCCTTCGACGATTCCGTACTGTCCTTCGTAGACGAATGGCCCGCCGGAAATAGCGCAGTTGCCAAGGGCAATCACCCATTTCGGTTCGGGCATCTGGTCGTAGAGGGTTTTGATGCCGGGGGCCATTTTGTTGGAAATGGTTCCGGCCACGATCATTAAATCGGACTGCCGGGGAGAGGGCCTGAATACTTCCGCCCCGAACCTGGAAAGATCGAATCGCGCCGCGCCGGTGCACATCATCTCGATGGCACAGCAAGCGATACCAAAGGTTAGGGGCCAGAGTGAGTTAGCCCGGCACAGATCGATGATCTTGTCAGCAACAGCGAACTGAACAAGCGATGATGGAACAGTGTCTAATGACGGAGATACGTCTTTCGTTCCCACTTAAATACTCCCTTAATCCAGGCGTAGACGACAGCCAGTGATAGAATACCAACAAACAAAATGATCTCGATGAAATCCCTGATTACGAACATTTCATCGTTGTAGGCGAGAGCAACGGGAAACAGAAACAGTACATCAACGTCAAAGGCGAGAAAAATCAAAGCGTAAAGATAAAAGACCACCCCATAGCGGATCCAGCTGTCTCCGATGGGGTCCATACCGCATTCAATGAATTGATCGGTGTTGTTGCCAATCTGCCTGGTTTTTCGGGGCATGAAAAGATGGACGATGAGGATCGGACCTAACGCAAAAGTCAACCCGCCGAGGGTGAATGCGGTGATCCAGAGGATATCGTCCCGATAAAGAAAAACGGAAAAATCCATGCAAAGCTCTCCGTTATTTTGTATGAAAACAGCCGTTTATGGCGTTCCCAGATCGGCAAAATTCCTGACATATTATAGAACGGTTTGGAGGGTGTCAATTTTTTTTTAGGACCACAATGTGGTTTTCAGGTCCCATAATCATCCGTATTAAATATATATTTTGCAATTTTCGTTCATAAGTTGTTTGTTATCTTTTTTTTTTGCGGGCAATGATTTCATGTGCATTGTAAGTAAAAAAGATGTAAACTATCAAAAAAACTGAATACAGGCGTTTCGCATGTCTATTACTTTGAGACAATTGGAAATATTCATTGCTGTTGCCGAGACCGCCCAGGTGACCAAGGCCAGCAAGAAACTTTTCGTGACCCAGTCTGCGGTCAGCATGGCGCTTGCCGAACTCGAAAACCAGTTGGGCGGTTCCCTTTTCGACCGTCATGGCAGGAGCCTGGTGCTCAATACCAGAGGCAGGTACCTTCTGCCCCTGGGCAAGGATATTATCCACCAGGTCGCCAATATCGAAACCATAATGTCCGAGCGCAACGATAAGTTGACCGGACAAATCAATATTGCCGCCAGTTCGTCGGTGGGAAACTATATTCTTCCCTATCTCATTGGTGCCTTCAAAAAGGCCCATCCGAAAGTTCTGATCAACATGCTGGTCTACAACACCAAAATGGTTGAAGGCATGGTAAAGGACGGGACGGTGGACCTTGGTTTCGTCGAGGGGGATGTCGGGGACAGCGATGAAATATTCTCGCGTCCCTGGTTTAAAGATGAACTGGTCGTACTCGCCGCACCTTCTGACCCACTTGCCAACAACGACAGCTTCAACATCGAACGTGACCTGCCCAACAGCCGCTGGATCATGCGCGAGAGGGGATCGGGGACGGCGGCGATTTTCAGGGAAAAACTCAAAGATCACCTCGACGATGTTAACATCGTCATGGAGATGGGACATCCCGAGTCGGTCAAAAGGGCGGTCGAATCGGGCGTTGGCGTCGCCTGTCTGTCAGCCCTGACCATCTGCAGGGAAGTCGAGAATGGCTGGCTCAAGAGTATGAAGATAGAGGGGCTGGACATGAGACGGCAGCTCAAAATCATCAGTCGCAAAGGGAGTCAGGTCGATGACGTCACGGCCGAGTTCCTGGCTTTCTGCGATGTCATGTCGGCCAGCGACGAAGACAATGTCTGTCTATCCTCACCTTGGAAACTGCAGTCACTGCTGGCTCGTCACTCAACCGGCAAAAAACGGTAAACCCACCTTTCGCGTTCCAGCTTATCCTACCACTCTTTTCGGTAATGCACTTTTACAAGGCTTAAACCGCAGGAAGGCGCGGTTGCTCCAGCCTGATTTCGATCCTTGCAGCGGAGAATCTCAACGAAATCTTCGGTCGTGCGTTTCCCCCTGCCGACTTCCAGAACGGTACCGGTGATATTTCTCACCATGTGGCGGAGAAAGCCGTCGCCGGTGAATCGCAGCTGCACAATGTGCTCTTCAGGTTCGATCAGTTGGGCACGGTAAATGGTGCGCACGCCCCCGCGGCCGTGAGTGTTATTCCTGTCGCGTGAGCCGGCGGTTTCAAAGCTGCTGAAATCATGGGTGCCCAGCAGTTCTTCGAGGCACTTCTCCATCAGGGGGGTATCTAGTTTGAATGGCAGGTGGTGGACATAGAGGCGCCAGTCAGGAGGCATCACCTGTCCCGTGAAGATTGTGTATTGGTAGGTCTTGGCCAGGGCTGAAAAGCGGGCATGAAAATCCGTAGGCTGATCGCTGGCCTCGAGGATACGGATTGCTCCGGGCAGCAGAGAATTGAGCCCTTTTTCAAGGGCGGAGCTGTCTACCTTGCTGCTCGTCTTGAAGTGAGCGGTCATTCCCCTGGCGTGCACACCAGCATCGGTTCTGCCGGCTCCGTGCAGGATAATCTGCGCGTTGCAGATGATTGACAAGGCCCGCTCGATTTCCTCCTGGATGGAAAGACCATTTTTCTGTCTCTGCCAGCCGCAGTAGTCGGTGCCATCAAACGCAATGAGTAGTCTGACAGTTCGCATTGATGGTGAGGATATGACTTAGACGGGAACCGTCTTAGGGGAAAAGCGGCACCTGCTGCAATCCCGCATCCTCGGCAAAGCCGCACATCAAATTCATGTTCTGGACGGCCTGTCCCGATGCGCCCTTGACGATATTATCGATTGCCGAGACGATTATCAGCCTGCCGGTGCGTTCATCCAGATTGACTGAAATATCGCAATAGTTAGATCCTCTGACCTGCTGTGTTGCGGGCAAAGATCCCGAATCGAGCAGTCTGATGAATGGTTCGTTTTTGTACATCTCATCATAGAGTGCAGAGATCTCGTTCAGCGTTGCCTCGCGGCTGAGGTTCACATAGATAGTGCTCAGTATTCCCCTGGAGACCGGCAACAGATGCGGAGTGAAGGAAACTTTTACAGGACTGCCGGCAAGGGTGGAGAGATTCTGCTCTATTTCCGGTATGTGACGATGCGTACCGCCCACTTTATACGGTCGAAAGCCGTCTGTTACTTCGCAGAACAGAGTGCCGACCTGGGCAGCTCTGCCGGCTCCAGAGGTTCCCGACTTGGAATCGATAATGATGGTGGCTGGATCGACAATGTCAGCCTTCATCAGCGGTGCAAGTCCCAGGGTTATCGAAGTCGGATAACAGCCCGGGTTGGCCACCAGTCGGGCCGAACGAATATCTGCCCGGTATATTTCAGGCAGGCCGTAAACTGCCTCAGCAATCAGAGCAGCAGCACTGTGGGGCTGGTACCAATGTTCGTAGACAGTCACGTCCTTGAGTCTGAAATCAGCTGACAGGTCGATTACCTTTTTCCCCGCTTCCAGAAAAGCGGGGACGACATCCATCGCAGTTTTGTGGGGTACGGCACAGAAGATCAGATCCGCCTGGTCAATAATTTGCTGGCTATCGAGGTTCCGGCAGATTAAGTCAACCCTGTCTCTGAGATGCGGGTACACTTCAGACAGGGGGGTTCCATCATATTGTCGGGAAGTGGCTACGGTGAGAGCGGCTTCCGGATGATTACAGAGCAGACGGGCCAGCTCTCCGCCGGTATAGCCTGATGCGCCGACTATGGCTGTTCGCAACATTTTAGTTTTATCCTCGCAATATCAACCATATGCCTGTGGTAAAATTTCTCGCATGCCTTGATTTTGAACGAAAATCTTAGTTTTGCAAAAGGCTCTATCTTTTAAAAAAAAAGGGGATAACAGAAAATCTGCCATCCCCTTGCACTTGGTTTCAACGCCCCGTTTGACACAGGGAGTAAACCGCGTCTGGTGTGCGGTATCTAACGCTTTGAGAACTGGAACTTGGCGCGGGCGCCTTTCTGTCCGTATTTTTTTCGTTCTTTGTTGCGCGGATCGCGGGTAAGCAGACCCGAACGTTTGAGCGGGATCCTGAGTTCCGCATCTACTTCCAGCAATGCCCTCGAAATCCCATGGGTCAAGGCGTCGACCTGGGCTGATTTACCGCCACCGGTCAGGGTTGCCATGACATCATACTGCTCGGTGGTGTCGGTAACCTCAAACGGTTTGACAAGTTTATGGGTCTGAAAAGTGCCGCCAAAATAATCCTCGGCGGACATCTTGTTGACCTGGACTTTCCCGGTTCCCGGCGAAATCCAGACCCGGGCGACAGCTTTTTTCCTTTTTCCGGTTGCGTAAAAACGATCGGCCATGTTTCTGACTCCGTTATTAGATTTCCAGTGCTTCTGGTTGCTGGGCCTTGTGCGGATGGTCGGCGCCGGCGTATACTTTAAGCTTTTTCAGTTGAGCCCGGCCGATCTTATTCTTTGGCAGCATGCCTTTGACCGCCTTGGTAACCAGATCGGTTGGTTGCTTTTCCAGGAGTTCCCTGGCAGTGGTCTCCTTGATGCCGCCCATGTAGCCGGTATGGCGATAATATTTTTTATCGTCCCATTTTTTTCCGGTCAGCTGTATTTTGTCGGCGTTGGTAACAATGATGAAGTCACCGTTATCGATGAAAGGAGAAAAAGTCGGTTTGTGCTTGCCACGAAGACGAAAGGCGATTTCGGTTGCCAGGCGTCCGAGAATCTTGTCCTTGGCATCAACCACATACCATTTCTTCTCGATCTCGTTCACCGGAGCAAGATAGGTTTTCATGCGGTACCTCAAATTAATAAAAAAAGGTTCGAACTATGCCGAACCTTGGTCTGTTTATCTGGAGCGGGAAACGAGATTCGAACTCGCGACTTCAACCTTGGCAAGGTTGCACTCTACCACTGAGTTATTCCCGCTCAGTTCTCTCATCAAAACAGGACGACATTTAATAAA
>CBFCWR010000122.1:0-8511 GCA_965601575.1 uncultured Desulfofustis sp.
CTATCATCTGTTCCTTTACAGTTATACAGCCGGAAAGGAATATGAGAAAAATTAATACAATCAGCTGGTTAAGGGGTTTTGCGCGGTTTCTGTGGGATTCTTTCATTTTGCTCCTCCTGGGTTTCCCCATCTATCTTTAGGCGCCAACCTCTAACATAATTATGTTTGTCCAGTTCTCTACATCATTAAACAACTAATTATCCCTGGGGTGTTCTAAGAAAATTTTGGAGATACTGCGTCCGGTTGGCAAAGACTAAAGATCCAGGTTCGCCTTGCCCCAGTCGCGCATCATCAGGATTATTTCCCTCAAACTTTCTCCACGCTCGGTGAGAGAGTATTCCACCCTTGGAGGAACTTCCGCATATACCTTGCGGTGCACCAGTTTATCGGCCTCCAATTCACGGAGTTGCTTGGTCAAGGAATGCTGGGTAATGCCATGCATTGCCTTCTTCAGTTCACCGAATCGGTAGGTTCTCTCCAGCAAATGATAGAGAATCACTCCCTTCCACTTGCCCCCTATAACCTCCAAGGTCGCCTCTACTGGGCACCCTTCATTACAATCATATGTGACGTGGGCCATTGATTTTCTACAATAGTATATTTTTTGATAGTATATTGATATTTTTTGCCTACTTGAAATATAAAACTTACTTTCTATATTCCATGTAGTCAAGATAAACGATGTAAGCAGCTGATGGTGTCGTTGTTATCGGCGCTGCATCGTGGAACGATTCAGGCTTTGAAGAACTCACCAATGGGCAATTTGCCACTAAGGTTTTTCCGCCTCGGTGATCTACATGGATAGTGATCGTAGAGCCGGAAATGTGGGGCAACGATGAAGGAGGTAAAGATATGAAGAAAAAAATTCTGGTTACCGGTGCCACCGACGGTATCGGGCTTGAAACCGCAAAAGTGCTGGTTTCGCTGGGCCATACCGTATTGCTGCACGGACGCGACCGATCCAAGCTTGCAAAGGTTGAAAAAGAAATCACCGGTCTTGGTGAGAGTGCGATCATTGAGAGCTATGTGGCGGATCTGTCCCGCATGGCTGAAGTGAAAAATTTAGCCAGGGATGTTGCTGCACAGCACGAAAGGCTCGATGTGCTCATCAACAACGCCGGCGTCTTCGTCACTCCAGAGTTGATCACCGATGATGGACTCGATATTCGCTTCGCGGTGAATACCCTTGCACCCTACCTGCTGACCCGAAGTCTTTTAGCGCGTATGGATGCATCCGGACGTGTGATCAACCTCTCCTCCGCTGCCCAGGCACCGGTAGATCCGGACGCGCTGGCTGGAAGGCACAGAATTACATCGGCCGGGGCAGCCTACGCGCAGAGTAAACTGGCCTTGACCATGTGGTCCCGCGAGATGGCCCGCTCTCTTGGGGACAACGATCCGGTAATCGTTGCGGTGAATCCAGGGTCCATGCTCGGTTCAAAGATGGTGAAGCAGGCCTACGGGGTAAAAGGCGGCGATCTTCGCATTGGCGCAGAAATTCTCTGCAGAGCCGCCCTTTCTGATGAGTTCGCCACTGCTTCCGGTCAATATTTCGATAACGATATTGGACAATTCGCCCGTCCGCATGGTGATGCACTGGATCCACAGAAATGTAAAGAGGTGGTCAGCCAGATCGAGGCGATCCTGGCCGCAACCATGGAAAAGGAAACCAATTAGAAGAGCTGCGTATGTATTACGAAGGAAAAGTATATCGTCCCTGGATGGAGGCCGACAGTGTTCTGATTCAGACGACCGTTGGCTGTTCCCACAATAAATGTACCTTCTGTGACATGTTCAGGGGGAAAAGGTTCCGCATCAGGAAGTTAGAAGATATTTTTAGAGATATCGACGAGGCCAGAGAGGTGATTCGCCACCTGCCGTCAATTTTTCTCATCGACGGCAATGTGCTGGCGCTGAAGACAGATTTTCTACTGCGGGTTTTAAAGAAAATTACCGCCAGCTTCCCGGAATGTACCAAAATATCGCTTTATGCAGGGTTGAACGACCTGAGACGCAAATCCATCGCGGAACTCACGCAACTGAAAGAAGCGGGTTTGACCAAGGTGTATACCGGGCTTGAGTCTGGCGATGCGGTGACGCTGGAACGGATTAAAAAGGGGCTGACGGTGGCGCAGGCCAAGGAAGGGATGGCGCATGCCAAAGCGGCCGGTATTGATGTGCTCATCTCCATTATTTTCGGGATTGGCGGCAACAAGAGATCGACAATACACATTGTTGAAACCACCAACCTGCTCAACGTGCTGCAGCCTGAAGAACTTGCTCCCATGGCCCTGACCATCCAACCGGGAACCATTCTGCAAAAACAGGTTGAATCCGGCGAATTCACCCAGGCCACTCCACTGCAGATCCTTGAGGAGGAGAAATATCTGCTGGAGCACCTTGAAGATTTCGAAATGCTTTACTGGGGGGATCACGGCAACAATATTGAGACTTTGAGAGGAATGTTGCCGCAACAAAGGGATTTTTTCATCCACAAGATCGATGACGCAATTGCCCATCATCCGGTCACCCGCCAGGAGGTACTTCGGACCTCACCCTGGTAGGTACCTGGTTGATTTATCATTAAAGGACGTTGATGAGATACTGCGTTTTGTCCAGGTGAAATGGGTTGAATCGATGGCGAGACGAGGCCAAGAAGAAACTCGCGGCGGGGATGCGCTTTGAGCTCGCATCCCAGCCGCTAAAGCAAGCTGATCAGGGGTTATACCAGATGGGACTGGTGTAGGCCCGCTCCTGATGAATCAATTCCGCCGCCTCTGGGATCTCTGCCCCGAAGCGAAGTTTGTCGTAAAGTATCCAGCGAGGTGTGGGGATCTCAAGAATTCTGGCGTAATAGAAGGCTTTTTGTTCCGGGTCAAAGTCGGGATCCGTCCACACGGCTGAGAGCTCGGATTCGCCGATGGTATTGGCCCAGGTTGCGGCCTCGAGGTCAACCGTATTGCCGACCGGGGTTGTGCAGCGGCCATCGGCACCGATCTCCCGGCCATCCGAAACAGCCACATCGAAAATCCGCTCGTGCGTTTTCCCATCCTTGTCGAGCCAGCCCTTGATGATCTGGACTCGATCAAGATTCGCTCCAATCGGATCACGCAGAGCAATAACCATGAATGATGGAGCTTTGTCTGATGGCCCAGCGGTCAAATCACTGCCCATGGAAACGCCCTTTTGGTATCCTATAAACGCTGGCGATCTATTTCTGAGATCGTCCGCTTCAAAGCCCCAGCCCCCAAAGAAGCGGATTATCATGCGCGGGCCGGTGGTTGCATAGGTCTCCTTACGCTCCATGGCATCGAAAATCGCCTCCCGGGTATTCTCAGAGGCCCAGACAGCCTGGTAACCAGAGGCCGACAGTTCGTATCCTTCTATGGCGCCAAGCTCGGACTTAACGAAGGGGTGCGCGACTCTCGTTGGCGACGGCTCGACACTGGTGGATTTACCAAAGAAATTCTCCTCTTCGGCGGTAGACAGACCAGTATGACTGTCGGTTGCACCGACCAGGCCAAACTTATAGGGATTGGTGCCCAGCTTCTGCTCCAGGAGAAGCCCATTTTTTAGTGCCTCGCGGGCGTACTCACGCTGCAGCATATCCTCTTCTTTCAGTTCAGTGAGGTCAAGGTTGCCTTTATCCAAAGTCTCATAATCGGCAAATTCATCATCGGGCGAAAGAAGCGGATGGGTTTCGCCGTCTCCTTTGATCTGAGTTACTTCATAAAGCGGCTCCCATTTTGCTCGCAGTTCAACATAGTTTTTGTCAACCTGTCCGCCGGCATACGTTTCGGACATGGGAAACAGCCAGCCGTTTGAAAGATTGCCATTGTGAGAGATCGCAATCGTCTGTCCACCCGTTCTGGTTTCGTAATCCTCCAACCATTGGTACAGATCCAACGGATCCTGGGTACCAGTGGGCGGCTGCGTGGTTAACGGGACAACCATGCGGGCCCGATTACCGCCGTCGCGCAGAATCACGTTTCGGTGCAGGTTGAATCCCTTGGGAACCGATGTCCACTCAAAACCGATCAGGGTGGTGAAGCGACCGGGTTCATAGTATTGATCAGCGCTCCTGGTGATCTTGTCCCAGAGTTTGTTGTAAATGCCGGAGCCTGGCGAATAGTCTGCCACCAGCTGTTCCGGTATGGTCATTTGGGAGAAATTTGTGATCAGGTCAAACGCTGCCTTTCCTGCAGCCTCTCCCCCCTCCTGGAAGCCCTGAGACCATTCCCTTCCCTTTGGGTCAGCCATGATGTTAGGCGTTCCCTTCTGGATATCGAAGGCGATACCCATCATGTCTGAATGATCAGTGATCGCTATCCAGTCAAGCGGCCGGCTTAGTTTGACAGGCAAGCCGGTCGAGGACTTTATCTCTTCGCCACGCGCAAAACGGTAGGCATCGTCGTGGGTCAGTATATTCCCGAACAATCCTGCATCGAGTGACAGACCGGTATGCAGATGGGTTTCCCCCCAGTAGACGTTGCTGGGGAACGAGCGCTGTGCATAAGGCGAAAAAGTTTTGCCGGGGTAGAGCCCGCTCAGAACATCTGGATCCGGGCTACCGATGTCTGAGGCCATTGCCGATCCGCAAATTAGCATTGCAGCGGCAACAGCAGCCAAAAGCGTCTGGTAAGTTTTTCTCACTGGCATAAGAGGATCTCCTCGCAATAATGGAAAGGGGGGCAGTAGAATCTCTGCCTGCGCAGGGAAGCAGTACCCTTGCATCGGTGATGTTCTAGCCACTATAATAATGGGTTCCAGGATGGCAAACGCCAGTGGTGAAAAACAAAGCATGACAGCAGTCAGCTCACAGCCGGCATATTTGGTGTACGCGGGTTAAAAAGGTGAGAAAGAATTTCAAATGGAGTAATAATCTCAGACTTATCCAGAGGTCATATCAGATCGAACTGAAACCGCGGTCATCAACACACAGTCAATGCTCAAATTCAATAAAAGCATCCTTTCCCTGTTGTCCATTTTATACCTCGTTGCCTTGGGTTTTTTTATCTGGGGGCTGGCGGTCGGCAAATACCAGGTGTTTCCCTGGACCCAGATCGACGCCATTTATTCAGAAGTGCACGCCTATCTCAGCTTCGAGGAAGCACCCGAGAAAACAACCACGGAAAAGGTGATGCTCCACCATCAGGAGAATCGCTCGGAATTTGATTTTGGCGGTTTGAGGATACGGGACGCCACCTTTAGCGATCCAGGTTATCTGCTGATTTCCGGGTTCAGCAAAACCCATTCCCAGGTAGTGGTCGAGCTCTATTCGATTGCCCAAGACAAGATCCTGCACCGATGGGTTCCGGATATCGACGAAATTCTGGAACGGACACCCGAATTCTCCGACGGCCCCAACATGGTAAAATCTTACCGGGTCCAACACCCGCTGCTGCTTGAAGATGGCGGGCTGGTGTTCACCTCCGGCGCTGGTCCAATGGTGAAGATCAACCGCTGCAGCGAGATTGAATGGGTGCTGGTGCACAAATTCCATCACTCCATCGAGCTTGATCACCTGGGCAATATCGTTACCTGCTCCAAGATCGACGGTGAGGGGCCGGGAACTATCCTGCCCATTCGGGACGATGCGATTGCGGTGGTGTCGCCGGATGGTACCCTGGTCGATGAATACTCGATTACCAAAATACTTCTGGAAAACGGGCACAGGACCCTGATCTATGGAATAGGCCGCTTCGAATACAACAGAATTCACCTCAACGACGCTCATCCGATTGTTGAAGAAGCAGGCATGGCCAAAACGGGAGACGTACTGATCAGCAGTCGCCACCTGTCAACCGTTGGGCTGGTTGAACCGCAATCGTCGACCATCAAATGGCTGAAGACTGGTCCTTGGCTCAACCAGCACGATATAAATTTGCTTCCCGATGGCCGCTACTCCATCTTCGGCAACGATATGGTGCGTGGCTATGATAAAACCGGGAATATGCTGATCGAAAAAGGCGTCTCCGATATTTATATCTACGATCCGGACACCGACACGGTCACGCAGCCCTATTCTGCGGTAATGCGTGCTGAGAAAATTGGATCCCTGACCCAGGGAAGATCGCGGGTGCTGGCCAATGGCGATGTCTACATCGAACAGACCGATTCGGCCAGAATGCTGCGCATCTCGGATAAAGGAGTGAGGTGGGAATACGTCAATGCGGTGAGCGAAAACACGGTGGGCGCCCTGCACTGGTCACGCTATCTTGATGAAAACGAAGTGAATCTGCACTGGCTGAAGGACCTCGACTGCAAGTGATCCGGACGCCCACGAGAAATAGCCCCGGAGCTTCACCGGTTTGCTGTCAGTGAGCGCAGATACGTATCATCGGTGCCGCAGCAGCCGCCGAGTATTTTCATTCCGAATTCTCTATTGAGCCGCACCATTTCAGTAGTCCAATCGCTCAAAGGATCCTGCTGCAGTTCCGCTGCTCCGTCGAGCTCGGCATGGTCCTTTGATGAAGCATTGGCCTGGATGCCGATCAACCGCGTGAACAGCGAGGGTGGCTGCTGCTCTGCCCGGATGAAGGTGGGGTAGACACAATTGACCATGTATCCGCTGGGCGGCTGCGCAGCCTCCTGATCGATAATGTTCACGGCTTCCGCCAGGGGAGTTCCATCGAGCACCGTAGCGGCTTTATCTATGACAAAGCTGATCACATAGGGTTTGTCGGTGCGGCACAACCGATCTGCCATGCCGAGCGCCTCGCCCACGGACGGCATGGTCTGGGCAATGATTACCTCCGCCTCGGTGGCTGCCAATCGCTCTATCTGCCAGCCATGAGCCTCAGCAGAGGCGGGTCTGTCAAGCGCTGCACCCGCTGAGTAGCAGTCATTTCTTGGTGCCAGCAGGGCACCGGTGATGATCGGTGAATCGGCTCCTGCATATCGTTTCCGAAGCCCGGTCATGAACTCCACCGCATCTTCGTTGATGGTGAACGCCATCCCTGCTTCATCTATTCGAGCCTTGTCCACCCGCCAGGTGGGCGCACAGAGGAGCAGCGGTAATTGGGCGCTTCTGGCTACTTCGATATAGCTCAGGTAGATTTCCTCGAGCCGCTGCCTGCCAATTTCCTGGTAGATCAGGGGAGTGTTGAACAGGGTCGGGTGAAGCTCGATATCCGGCAGCCGACGCAGTCGTTCGGAGACGGCACATTCTGAAAGGATGATGGAATGCTCCCGGAGGGCGAGGGTGAAATCGATGCTCATTTTAGCAACCTCAACAAGGGAAAATTAGTATGGAAGTATGAGTACCCGGTACATTTCGTTATCAATTAAGTTGAGTAATCTGCGGTCACCAGATGCGGCAGATCCCTGGCAGTCCGTTGGCTTGACATTGCCATCCCTGGTAAATAGCTTTTATACCACTCTGTGGTGACATAGCGTGCTTACCTGTGCTTCACCTTCGCCACGCAGGAGACTTGTGAACGAACCGTCTCCTCCCACTCACATTGCTCAACCAGTTGACAGGAGTATACAATGGCCGCTCGTAACGTAGTTCTCTTTTTTCTCATGATCTTCTGGCTTACGGTGCAAAGCACCGTTGCTCAGGAAGATGCCACAATTGAATCGACCAAACTCACCGATCAAATCTACATGCTTACCGGTCATGGAGGCAACCTCGGTGTCTTCATCGGTCAGGACGGCACCTTTCTGATCGATGATCAGTTCGCCCCGCTGACCGAGAAGATTATCGCCGAGTTGATGGTTTTAGGCGGAGATATACCACGATTCTTAATCAATACCCATTATCACGGCGATCACACCGGTGGCAACGAGAACCTGGGAAAAGCGGGAACCCTGATCGTCTCCCACGACAACGTCCGGGAGCGGCTCAAGGGAGGTTCTTTTATACGTGAATTCAATATGTTGATAGCCCCCGCCGCGCCCGTGGCGCTGCCGGTGGTCACCTTTTCCGAAGACATCACCTTTCACCTCAATGGAGATACGGTACAGGTGATCCATATTCCCCACTCCCATACCGACGGAGATGCCATCATCCATTTCGTTGAGGCCAACGTCATCCATGCGGGTGATATCATTTTCAACGGCTTCTACCCCTTTATAGATGTGAGTCACGGTGGAACGATCAAGGGCATGATCCAAGGAACTGAACTGGTTCTCTCCCTTGCTGACGACGACACCAAAATTATCCCCGGCCACGGCCCCCTGACCGGTAAAACAGAACTAAGCGGCTATCTGCAGATGCTGGAAACCGCTTACGAACGGCTGGGAAAACTTAAAGCCGACGGCAAGACCGCCCAGGAAGCAATCGAGATGAAGCCTCTCGCGGATCTTGAAAAAGAATGGGGCGACGGAATTTTCAACGGGGACAAATGGATTGAGATCATCTATCCGGGTGTCTGAGCGCTGCAGCTGCAGTCTTCAGACATCGCTCATCCGGCAGAAGGTCTCCTTGGTGCAGGCAACCATCACTATCGATAGTGCCGCACAGACCACCAGCCAGAAAAATGCAGCGTTGTAGGCGGCCTCGCTGTA
>CBFCWR010000123.1:0-8451 GCA_965601575.1 uncultured Desulfofustis sp.
CATCGAGGAATGCTTTATCCGAAGAACCGGCACCTATGACGCGATCCGGGCAAATCGCCCGGCAGGCACCACAGCCGATACAGCGCTCTTGATCTATCAGCGGTACGTCGCTTGTCATGATGACTGCTCCCCGGCGCCGTCGAGCAAGAGGATGATCAGTTCCCTGGTCAGCGCGTAAATGGTGGGATCTGAGCTGGCTCTGGGTCCCGCCACATTGAGCACCCTTATACCCGAATGTTCGACCCAGTCAGCTGTTCTCCGGCATGCCTGATCCATTGACAGACGACTAAAATCGATATGCAGACAGGGTTTGTCCAGCTGCAGGGCCAGCCTTTCGGTAAGCGCCGAGCCACCGGTGAGCGGGCCATGGGAGAGGATGAGGGTGCCGTCTCCATCAATCACGTTGCGCTCGGTTCTGTCGTTGTAGCGAGCGGATGCGAGCTCCGTCATAGCATAGGAAAGGGGTAACGTTCCATTCTCGGTTTTCCGGCCGGAGGGGATGGCACCGCCATAGGATATACCACAGGCAATGGCCCCGTCCAGGGCGCCCTGATCGGCACCGGTCTGGCCCCCCGAGATGATTTTTTCAAGTCTCACCCGCATAGCTCTACTCGCAAGTTCATTGGTTAAACAGTCTGGAATATGCCGGAAAACCGGCTGTCCGTCAACTGCCCTGCTGTCCGGATATAACCGGCCGGCAATTTTGACAATCACGACTCCGATCAGGTATAAATCATCGATTGTAAGGCGACACAACGGAAACCGGGATGACTAGAAAAACGATTCATCGAAGTCACTGGCAAAGCCAGCTCATCGAAGTGGTGGATGAAGGCAACACCCGTTCTCTTTATTTCGGCGGTCATGTCCTGCAGTCAAGTATGTACCTTTCGGCCCCTCAGAAGCTGGCATTGTCCTACACCCGTTTTATGGCAGCCCCCCTGTTGATCGATGACGCACCCGAGCGCATCCTGGTGGTCGGTGTGGGGGCCGGTTCGCTGGTAAGGTTTTTTCATCACCACTTTCCCGACGCGCTCATCGACGGAATCGACTATTCCACTGAGGTCATCGATCTGGCCCGCAGCCATTTTCATCTTCCAGCCGCCTCGAACGTAACCATCCACTGCTGCGGTGGATTCGAGTTTCTATCACAGAGAGAAGATGCGTATAATTACGATCTGATCCTCGTAGATGCGTTTGATACCTCGGGCATGTCCGGGGAGATCTACGCAGGTGCATTTTTCGATCTCTGCCTGGATCATCTGGCTTTCTCGGGTATCCTCTGTCTGAATTTGTGGAGCGGCGATCAGTCGAGAATGGAGGAGGTGGCCATGGAGATCGGTATCCGTTTCGACTCAACGCTTGAACTGCCGGTTCCCCAGCGCGGCAATGTAATCTGCCTGGCCGGCCGGGGGGACGTACTGTCGGCGATCATCGATCTCGACAGCGCCGAACTGGACTTTCTTCAGGGCAGATTCGATCTCAACTTCAGGGAGATGGTGCGGGTCTGCCGGAAGTACAATCTCAACATGTTTCAGCGCATTTCCCGTTTCTTCAGCTGAACCTGCCTCCATACCCTTCCAGTATCAGGGCCACCTGATCCTTGAGATCGACAATTTCCTGCTGCCAGTATGCCTGGGAACCGAAATCGTCGTTAATCCGCGTTCCGCCATCCTCGATATACTGCTTGGCGCACCATGACATATAGTGGATAAAACGCATGGCCCTGAGCGGCTCGACCAACATCAGTGAAGATCGATCAAAGGTGTTAAACAGCTCATATCCCTCGAGCAGCAGAGCCAGTTCGACCCGTGACTCCTCCAGGTAACCGGGCAGCAGCATCCACAAATCCTGGATCGGCGGGCCGACCACCATATCGTCGAAATCGATGATAAAAAAGGATTCGCCGGGCCGGTGGATAAGATTGGAATTGTGGCAATCGCCGTGCAGCCTGATGAAGTCGATTCCTTCGAAAAGGGGAGTGATGATCTCCAGAAGCTGATCGACTATACCGACGAATTCCGGCAGCAGGTGGGCGGGAATAAGGTCGTTGGCTCGCAGATAGTCGACCTGGGACCGGGTCGTCTGTTCGGGGTGCAGCCGGTTTCGTCCTGGAGCTGACTGCAGTGAACCGACGGCATGCAGCCGTCCCAGCAGCCGGCCGAGTTCGAGCCACTGCTCATCGGAATACTCGTCCACGAGCCTGCCGCCACAGCGGGGATAGACGGCGAAACTTATGTCACCGCATGAGCCCAGCGAAGAGCCGCCTTCAAGCACCAGTGGAGAGATAACCGGCAGTTCGCGTGCGGCACAGTCGGCCACAAAACGGTGCTCATCCTCCAGGGCTTCCCTGGTCCAGCGGCCCGGACGGTAAAATTTTCCCACCAGAAAGCTCCCCTCCTCATCCTGGACTTCATAGACCCGATTGATATAGCTCGCATGGGGACGGCAGACATTGAGCAGCCGACGACCGGTGGCCCGTTCAATACAGCTGAGAATGGTATCCGGATCAAGGGAGGAGAATGGCGATCGGGTCATTTTAACATCCTGAAAAGGTATATTCTTGTGTTGAGCTGCTAAATAATCTCCAGACAGCAGCGGTTCATTTGCCCACGCTTCGATGTGCTCGAAATTTTATCCTCGGACGTCTTCATATGTCTGTGATAAGATTACTCGCACGTCTCGTTCTTGAGACAAATTTGCATGTTTCCGATATACATTGAAGTGTTTTAAACTACCTGTTCAATGACCATTAGACCACCAGAAAGTGGAGGCTGCAGCGGATACTGCCGGGCCTGCGCGGCCACGCATCGGCTGCCGCCGGGTAAGGCGGCTCAGGAAGCACGCCTCCTGCAGGGCCGGCTTGAAGCTCAGCACAGCATCGATCTATGCAACGACGACCGGAACCAGGATCCCGAGTTGTCCACTGACCTGCTTTTCGGGCCCCAGCGCGGCAAGATGTTCGGTGTGCTCGAATATCAGGCCGGTAGCGGCCAGCGCTCGTTTCTCTACAGTTTTTCCGGCCAGTACAATGGCCGCTGGAAGGTCCCGGGCTGGGCGCCGCCGTTATTTGATGTCGACCGGTTCAAAGAAGTTCACGATCCGGTCGAGCGTCACATAAAAGAACTTGGCGCCCAGATCGAGCTGCAGGCGGATGAAGCCATCCGGCAGGAACTCTCCGGTACCAGAAAAAAACTTTCCCGGCAGCTCATGAAACGGATTCACGAACTCTACAGACTCCACAATTTCAGCGATCAAACAGCGACCCTGAATGAGGCGGTGAACACTTCTGCGACACTACCCACCGGGATCGGCGACTGCTGCGCTCCCAAACTCCTTAATCAGGCGGCTCAGCTTGGATTCTCACCGCTCTCCATCGCCGAATTCTACTTCGGCCGCAGCACCCCCTCGGGCACCAGACGCCATGGGGAATTCCATGAGCCCTGCCTGGACAAATGCAGCCCGATCCTTGGCTTCCTCCTGTGCGGGGCGCCCGCGCATCTGCAATGAGTAGCGCAATAGAGATAGTGCATCAGGATTCCTGCATCCTGGTCGTCAACAAGCCAGCGGATCTTCTGGCGGTGCCCGGCAGGGGACCCAACAAGCAGGATTGCGTTGTCAGCAGGGTTCGTTCGCTCCTACCCGAGCTGATCGAACAGCCGGCGGTACACCGGCTCGATCAGCAGACGTCCGGGCTTATGGTGTTGGCTCTGCAGGCCACGGCCCATCAAAATCTCAGCCGACAGTTCCAGCATCGCCGGGTCGTCAAGCGCTACGTTGCCATAGTCGATGGAGTCGTCGTGCCCGAGTCCGGGTGGATCACCCTGCCCTTTCGGCTGGATCCCGACAACAGGCCCCACCAGATCTATGACCCGGTAAACGGAAGAGAAGCGATTACCCTGTGGCGTAAGATCGAACGTGATACAAACCGGACCCGCATTGATTTCACACCGCTCACCGGCAGGACTCACCAGCTCCGGGTGCACAGTGCCCACCCATGCGGCCTCAATGCATCGATTGTCGGCGACCGACTCTATGGGACCGGCAAATCAGGTGAAACCCTGCTGCTGCACGCCTGCTATCTGTCCTTCAACCACCCCGCCGATGATCGAATCGTCGAGTTCCACTCAGAACCTCACTTCTAAGGTCGCTTGCCCTGGGATCTGTCCTGATTAAGGTATTGAGAAAGACTTCTTAATCCCCCATACCAGGTATAATGTTCAAGACACTGGACAGCGAAAAGATCCCGATCAATCTGTGGCTTGACGATATGGAAGACGGCGCTCTGCAGCAGGCGAAAAACCTTGCCAACCTGCCGTTTGCATTCCACCACATCGCCATCATGCCTGATGCACACTTCGGTTTCGGCATGCCCATAGGCGGTATCCTGGCCGCCGACGGAGTCATTGTCCCCAACGCAGTCGGGGTCGACATAGGCTGCGGCATGTGCGCCGTCAAAACATCGTTGAGCTCCATCGAAGAGCCGCACCTCAAGCAAGTGATGCGGTCCATACGCCAGACTGTACCGTTGGGCTTCAAACATCACAAGAAAGCCCAATCCCACGATTTGATGCCTGCAGTACAGGGCGATTCACTCGACAATCTGCCAATCGTCCGCTCCGAATACGAAAATGCCAGGGCCCAGGTGGGTACCCTCGGAGGCGGCAATCACTTTATCGAGATTCAGCGGGGCACCGATGGAGCCATCTGGTTCATGATCCACTCCGGCAGCCGCAACCTCGGGTTTCGGGTTGCCAACCATTACAACAAACTAGCCATAAGCCTGAACAAACGCTGGAAGGTACCCATACCACCCTCCTGGCAGCTCGCTTATTTGCCCATGGATGACGATCCCGGGCACACTTATTATCAGGAAATGCGTTACTGCGTAGATTTTGCCCAGGCCAACCGGGCCTTGATGCAAATCCGGGTGCAGGAGGCACTGGCAGAGGAAGTTTCTCCAGACATCGAGTTTGGCGCCCCTATCAACATCGCCCATAACTACGCTGCTCTCGAACGCCACTTCGGTAAAAAAGTCTACATCCATCGCAAGGGTGCCACCAGGGCGATGACTAAAGACACCGGCATAATCCCGGGCTCACAGGGCAACCAGAGTTATATCGTCGCAGGAAAATCGAACCCGGAGAGTTTCTCTTCATGTTCCCATGGCGCGGGCAGAAAAATGGGCCGAAAACAGGCCCAAAGGCAGCTTGATCTAGGCCGGGAGAGGGCCCAGCTGGAAAAGAAAAGGATACTGCACAGCCTGCGTGGGAAAAAAGACCTGGACGAGGCGCCCGGGGCCTATAAAAATATTGAAACAGTAATGCAGCGCCAGCGGGATCTGGTCGACATCATCGACGTCCTGGAACCGCTGGCGGTTATCAAGGGATAGGATGAGAAACTCAGGGAGCCAACCGCTCTATTGACCAACTCTTGTCCTCCTGCTGCTGGTAGAAAAACCGGTCATGCAGTCGATTCTCTCGACCCTGCCAGAATTCGATCTCCGAGGGAACGACACGGTAGCCGCCCCAGAATGTGGGCAGCGGGATCTTACCTTCGCCAAACTTTTTCTTCATTTCGGCGAATTTCTGCATCAGGGCCTGTCGTGAGGAAAGTCCATGACTCTGGCTCGAGACCCAGGCGGCAACCTGGGAATTGCGCGGCCTGCTCACAAAATAGCGGGCCGAGTCTTTGGCGCTGATCTTTTCGGCAAAGCCGTTGATCATCACCTGGCGGTCAAGTTCAAGCCAGACGAAAAGCAGACTGACCCGGTCGTTGCCGGCAATTTCATCGGCCTTGCGACTGCCGTAGTTGGTAAAAAACACGAAACCATCCTGGTCGAAATATTTGAGCAGCACCGTCCGCTGGCTTGGCTGACCGCGCTGATCCACCGTGGCCAGGACCATGGCCGTAGGATCAGCGATGGTGGTTTTTCGGGCCTGATCGAACCAAGTGGCGAACTGGCTGACGGGATCGGTTTTAAGATCAGATCTGTTCAACCCGCCCGAAAGATATTCACGCCGAAAATGACTAATGTCCATGTGAGAGCATTTGTTTCTATAAATGGTTGTCAATGCAGACCCGGCAGTGCCAAAACCTGGTCCCATTGTCCTGAAAAACAGCGCTTAGAGTATGTGCATCGGTTAAATGAAGTCAATGAACAGCACGAATTTAGCAAGATTCCATCATGAATCAAGTGAATTTCTTAACGTGTCAATTAAGGTGGAAAATTTCCCGATTATCACCGAGGAAGTCAGTTCTTACAGATGGAACAGCGGAAAAAAGGAGCCGATCTCACTTGAGAACCAGTGATGATGCAGTACCCTGTGGTAAATAATTCCTCACTCGCCTCTATCGCTTTATTAACATTGTGGTATTATGTTGATCCCGAAATTTCAGGTATCTTTGAAGGGTTAGACTTTCTATTTCAGTATCGAATCCCCCTGAGTCAGAGAACCAATGTATAAGAAAAACAAGACCAAAATCGTGGCCACCCTGGGGCCAAGCTGTAAATCCGAGCGATCCATTTTTGAATTGATCGACGCCGGCATGGATGTGGTACGCATCAACCTTTCCCATGGCGACCGGGAGGGCCATGCAAAGAAAATCATCAATGTCAAAAGAGCGCGGGAAAAAGCCAAGCGCTCCACGGCTATCCTGCTCGATACCAGGGGACCGGAAATCAGAGTGGGTGAGTTGGGCACGGGCACCTTTCTCAACGGCGGCGACACTCTGGTCCTGTCCAGCACCCCGGAGAACGCGGACACCATCCCGGTCAACTATGACAAACTGGCCGAGGATGTCTCAGTCGGCGATATTATCCTGCTTGACGATGGCAAGATCAAACTTCAAGTGACCTCGATAGAGAGCCCGCATGTGACGACCGCGATTCTGGTCGGGGGCATGCTCAATTCGCGTAAGCGGGTGAGCCTGCCCGACATCGAGGTGAACCTCCCTTCGTTATCCGATAAAGACAAGGAGGATATCGTTTTCGGCGTGGAACAGGAGGTAGATTTTTTCGCCGCCTCTTTTGTCCGTAAACCCGAAGATGTCGAAAATGTCAGACAGGTTATCAGAGATTGCGGCGGCAGCCAGTGGATAATCGCCAAGATTGAAAATCGGCAGGGGGTTAACAACCTCACAGAAATACTCGAAGCCGCCGACGGCCTCATGGTGGCCCGCGGTGATCTCGGGGTTGAGATGCCGGCCGAAGAAGTGCCGATCATCCAGAAGAAGATTATCAGGGCGGCGAACATCGCCGGCAAACCGGTGATCACCGCCACCCAGATGCTCGAGTCGATGATCTCATCACCGACGCCTACCCGGGCAGAGGCCAGTGATGTCACCAACTCGATTTTTGACGGCACCGATGCGGTCATGCTTTCAGGTGAAACGGCGGTTGGCAGCTACCCGCTCGAGGCGGTACGGTTCCTGGCCAAAACCGCCAGGATAAGTGAAGAAGCACTGGACTATGAAACGATTCTGGCCGACGGGCTGCGCTACAGAAGACCGGTAATCACCGATGCCATATCCTACGCCTCCTGCGCAACGGCGGCGGATCTCTCGGCATCGGCGATCATTACCTCGACGACCTCGGGATCGACGGCGCGACGCGTAGCCAGATATAGGCCGCATACACCGATTCTGGCCTTCAGCCCGGTACCGGCCACCCTGAGATTGATGCAACTGGTCAGAGGCGTTATTCCGCGCCCCTGTGCCAAGCCCCATAGTATTGACGACCAAATTCAGGATATCATTCAGAGGGCCCTGGAGGAGAAATTGATCGAAGTCGGCGAACGGGTGGTGATCACCGCCGGACTCCCGCTCCATACCCCCGGAACGACCAATACGCTGAAGGTGCTGTGGATAGATGAATCCTATCTCAAGCCGAAGGCAGAGTGACGCGAAGCGCTGATGTTAGAAATCACCGACACCATCTCGATTCCGGAACGGGAACTCGAATTCACCCAGATTAGGGCCTCCGGTCCGGGGGGGCAGCATGTCAACAAGGTGGCGACCGCGGTTCAGCTGCGCTTCGATATCACTTCCTCCTCGCTTCCGGAACCTTGCAAGTATCGTCTAAAAGCGCTCAACGACCGCCGGATCACCGAGGACGGGGTCATCATTATCAAAGCGCAGCAATTCAGAAGCCTTGATCAGAACAAGGTAGATGCCACGCAGCGGCTACGTCTGCTGATTGCGCGGGCACTGGTCAGAAAAAAGAAACGGGTGCCCACCAAACCGTCCCGCGCCTCGCAAACCAAAAGGCTCGACTCCAAACAGCGCCACAGCCGACGAAAAACAATGCGGCGCAAGGTTACCTCCCATGAATAAGACTCAACAACTCTTTTAAATGCTCGAACATACCTTCTGCCACATTCAGGGAATAGGCCATGGCGGTGAACGAAGATTATGGCAGGACGGCATTTGCTGCTGGAATGACCTGCTGAATAA
>CBFCWR010000124.1:0-8418 GCA_965601575.1 uncultured Desulfofustis sp.
GCCATGGGACGCAATCTCGGGTGCGTCCCTAAACGCAGGATCCACTCCTACAAAAACGGCTCTACCCGCATTCTAAAAATTAGGATTTTGGCTCGAGACCCAGGCACGACAGAAAGCTTTACCGGAGGTGTACAATAGCCATGTCGAGGAGAGAATTTCCGCCGGCACCCCGGCTGAAACCGAAATGAGTTTCGGTTTCAGCGCTTACAGAGATTGAGCCAAACGACAATTTTTTACTCGTTGCGTCCGTATATATCCTCAAACCTCACAATATCGTCCTCTCCGAGATAACTGCCGATTTGTACTTCGATCAACTCGAGCGGTATGACTCCCGGGTTTTCAAGCCGGTGAAGGTTTCCTGCGGGGATGTAGGTGGATTGATCCTCGTGCAGAAGAATCTCTTTTTCTCCGTTGGTGACCAGCGCCGTGCCTTTTACCACCACCCAGTGTTCGTGGCGATGGTGATGCATTTGCAGTGACAGTTTTTCTTTCGGGTTGACAACAATTTTTTTGATCTGGTAGCGCGGCTGCACCGCCAGCACCGAGTAGCTCCCCCAGGGACGATAGACGGTCTGGTGAAACTTGAATTCATCACGCTGCTCGCGCTTGAGCCGATCAACCACCTTTTTGACGTCTTGCGACCTCGACAGCGGCGCAACCAGCACGGCATCGGCCGTTTCCACCACCAGGGTGTCTTCCAGCCCGACCGCTGCAACCATCAGGTCTTCGGCTCGAATCAGCGAATTCTTGGTACCCTCCAGGACCACATCACCCTGGTAGACATTGCCGTTCTCGTCATGGTCGAGTACCTCGTAAAGTGCCTGCCAGGAACCGATATCACTCCAGCCCAGGTCTGCCGCCACGACCACAGCCTTATCGGTTTTTTCCATCAGGGCATAGTCGATGGATTCACTCGGGCAGCGCTGCATGTGCTCGTAAGAGAAGCGGTAGAAGCGTCCATCCCGGGTGCCGGCCTCCACCGCCTCGGCCATGGTCGAGATGATTTCTGAGGCATGTGCTTCCATCTCCGATCGAAAAGTCGCGATGGAGAAAGCAAACATACCGCTGTTCCAGAAATAATTGCCGGCCGCAAGGTATTGCTCGGCAACGTCGAGTTCTGGTTTCTCCTTGAATGAAATGACACGACCGTCCTCTCCTCCCTCGATGTATCCGTAACCGGTCTCCGGTTTCTGCGGTTCGATGCCGAAGGTGACGATGGCGCCGGCGGCTGCCTTTTGAGCCGCGGTTGCGACTACCTGGTTGAAGGCATCCAGATTGTTGATCAGGTGGTCGGCCGGCAGGATCAGCAGAGTGACCTCCGGATCACTCCCTACCCGGTTGACATATTCCACGGCACCGGCGATTGCCGGCGCAGTATTTCGGCCAACCGGTTCGAGCAGGATGGTATAGTCCTTATCCAATCCGAGCTCGTCTATCTGGCTCTTGGTGATGAAGCGGTGATCTTCACCGACCACGATTATAGGCGGCTGGCTGCCCCCAATGGTGCCGAGTCGGGTGATGGTATTCTGCAGCAGCGAGGCCTGATCGGTGAGGCTCAGCAGCTGCTTGGGGTAGATTTCACGGGACAGCGGCCAAAGCCTGGTTCCCGTTCCTCCGGCCAGAACCACCGGCTGGATTGTTGCCATTGGTATCTCCTGTCAATCTAGGTACGTTGCGCAATTCGGGGATCCGCGCCAGTGGTCTCAGCTCACGCTACCCTCTAATGAGGGAAAGCAGCTCCGCGGTTTTCTGCTCAAGTAGCGTCAGATCCCCCCTGGTCTCCACATTGAGCCGCAGCAGCGGCTCGGTATTTGATTTTCTGATATTAAACCGAAAATTCTCAAAAGCAACACTCAAGCCGTCAACCGTCTCCCTGCTGCCGCCGGGAAACGCTCTTTCAACGGCCGTAATCACCGCGTCGGCATCCTCAACCACCGAATTGATTTCGCCTGAAATCGGATAAGCCTCCCTGCGGGAGCCGATCAGTTCAGAAAGCGGCGTACCGGTTTTGCTCATCATCGCATAGACAAGAAGCCAGGGGATCATGCCCGAGTCGCAGCAGCCGAAGTCGCGAAAATAATGATGGGCCGACATCTCTCCGCCGTAGACGGCCTGTTCCTGCCACATCCGCTCCTTGATCAGGGCGTGTCCGGTTCGCGTCTGCACCGGAATGCCGCCAGCCGCCTCGACAAGTTCAACGGTATTCCATACCAGACGAGGGTCGTGCATGATTTTGCCGCCCTTCTCGCGCGCCAGAATCTCCTGAGCCAGCAGTCCCACCATATAATATCCCTCGATGAAATTGCCCTTCTCATCCCAAAAGAAGCAGCGATCGAAATCGCCGTCCCAGGCAATGCCGAACTGGGCCTGATGCGTGATAACAGCAGCAGCCGTCTCTTTTCTGTTTTCCGGCAGCAGGGGATTGGGTACGCCGTTCGGAAAAGTCCCATCCGGCTGATGATGAAGTCTGATGAACTCGATCGGCAATTTTTCCTCGAGCAGGTCGATAACGGCGCCGGCACAGCCATTGCCGCTGTTGGCCACCACCTTCATCGGGGATAGCGTATCAAGCGGTACGTGACTTAGCAGGTGATCGATGTAGGCGGTCTTATCCTCCCACCTGAGCTGGGTGCCGCGCTGCTCACCCGGTTCTGGCACCTGGCCCTCGACAATCATGCGGCCAATCTCAAAAAGCCCGCTGTCTCCGGTCACCGGTCGGGCTCCCTGCTGGACGAATTTCATCCCGTTATAGTCGGCCGGATTGTGGCTGGCGGTGATCATGATGCCGCCGTCAATCCCCTGGTTGGCGAGACTGAAGGCGCCGTGATAGATCTCTTCGGTACCGCACAGCCCCAGGTGCAGGACATCGACGCCCATCTGGTTGAGCCCTGCCGCCAGAGCCTCGGTCAACTCCGGACTCGACAAACGTATGTCGTGACCAACCACAAGCTTTGAGGGCTTGAGAAGAAAGGCGAAACATCTGCCAATCTGCTCTGCCATTTCAGCATTGAGCTCATCCGGCACCCTTCCTCTGATGTCGTAGGCCTTGAAACTGGCCGGTCTTGTCCCATCCATTTTTCATTCCCTTTTTCTGAAAGACTGTTATATTCGACTGGCGACGCCAAAGGCACTCAATTTACTCTTATCCGAGTTCGTTACTAAAGATTATCTGACAAATTTACCCAACATGAAAGGAATTATTCTGGCCGGTGGCTCCGGCACCAGGCTCTATCCACTCACCAAGGTCATCAGTAAGCAGCTGATTCCGGTTTACGACAAACCGATGATCTACTACCCCTTGTCCGTCCTGATGCTCGCCGGTATCAGAGATATCCTGCTTATTTCTACCCCCCATGACCTTCCCTACTTCCAGGAGTTGTTCGGTGACGGCGCCCATCTGGGCTTGAATATCAGTTACCAGGTGCAGCCGGCCCCCGAAGGACTGGCCCAGGCCTTTGTGATAGGCAAGGAATTCATCGGCAGCGACTCGGTCTGCCTGATTCTGGGTGACAATATCTTTTTCGGTCCACGCTTTACCTCGATTCTGGTCAATTCCGCCACCCTTGAATCGGGCGGGCTGATCTTCGGTTATCTGGTGCGCGATCCGGAGCGCTACGGCGTGGTTGAATTTGACGACAATTACAACGTGATCTCAATTGAAGAAAAACCGCAGAAACCAAAATCGAAATACGCGGTTCCCGGACTGTATTTCTATGACAACCAGGTGGTCTCCATCGCTCAAGAGGTACGCCCGTCAGCCCGCGGGGAACTGGAGATTACCGACGTCAATCTCAGCTATCTGCGACAGGGCAATCTGCGCGTAGAACCGCTGGGTCGCGGCTTCTGCTGGCTCGACACAGGAACCCATGAATCGCTGCAGCAGGCCGCGAGTTACGTCCAGGCGGTACAGGAACGTCAGGGTCTGAAAATAGCCTGCATCGAGGAGATCGCTTACCAACTCGGCTACATCACCCTCGACGAGCTTGCGGCCCTGGCCCATGACACCCTGAAGAATCAATATGGCCAGTACATTATGGAACTTGTGGAAGAACACAGAAACAACGCCTGATCCATGAATATCCTGATCATCGGCAGCAGCGGCCAGCTCGGCATCGACTGCACCAAAGTATTGTCTGGCAGGTTTCAGGTGACCTCCATTGACTTCCCAGAGATTGATATCACCAGCCCACAGAGCCTGGACAACGCCTGGGCCGCCCACCAACCGCAGGTGGTGATCAACTGCGCCGCCTACACCGCGGTGGACAATTGTGAAACCGACAGGGACGCCGCCTGGCGCGTCAACGCCGACGGACCTCGCAACATCGGCGAGATTGCCATGAAGCATGGCAGCAGAGTTATTCACGTCTCCACCGACTATGTCTTCGACGGTAAAAAAAAGGTACCAAACCCTTACATCGAGGACGACCCGGTAAACCCCCTGTCCGAGTACGGCCGTTCAAAACTGGCCGGAGAGCAGCTGCTCCAGGCCGGCTGCACGGCTGCCCTGATTGTGCGCACTGCCTGGCTCTACTCTGCACACGGACCGAACTTTTTAAAAACAATGCTCAGGCTGGCCCTGTCCGATCCGGCCAGAGAATTTACCATTGTCAACGATCAGTTCGGCTCCCTGACCTGGTCTTTGACCCTGGCAACCCAGATCGAAAAACTGCTCGACACCGACATCAGCGGCATCGTTCATACCACTTCAGACGGGTACTCGAGCTGGTACGACGCAGCCTGTTATTTTCTCGAGAAGATGGGGGTGGCCCACTCGTTCGTTCCCTGCACCACCGAGCAATACCCCACCCCCGCTCACCGGCCCGCCAACTCGATCTTGCGCAACAAGGTGCTCGACGACCGCGGCATATCACTATTCCGCTCCTGGCAGGAGGATGTGGACCGCTTCACCGAAGAGCACGGAGAACATTTGCTGGCAGAGGCTCGAGCTGCATTAGCAGGTTCTTGACCGGACCTATCGACCGGTCGTATGGGTCAAATTGCAGGCTGGGCGCTCCGAGTTATCCGGCGCCAGACTATCTTCGCGGCTGAATTCTCCTGTCAGGGCATCGATAAGCTTTTTCTGCTCCAAATCAATTTCAACAAATTGAAAACCGGCGATATGAAAGTTCGGGATGGGATCCGGTCGGCACCAGATGCATTTTATTTTCAACAGCAGCTCAGTTCTGCCCGCAACCTCCTTGGGCAGGATAAGACGTACGTCGTAGACTGCATCTTTTTTAATCGGACGAACGCTTACCAGCATCAGCCCCGCCGATGAGATATCGGTCAAGTGACCGAGAATATCCTTGCTTTCCAGGTCGAACAGCCGCAGGTAAAATACCAGTCGCCGCCGTTCAACCGTCCGATTCTCAGTAGTCGGGGAATGCTTCTTGGACCGCTTTTTTTTCTTCATCACCTCTCTCCCGAGAGTGGGGTCAACTCAATTTCTCCCACCGCTCCCATGGTCTCGCCGCAGACGATCAGCACACCGCGCAGTAAGGACATATTTCTGGCAACGTCAAGAGCCCGCTCAATTCCTGCGCCGGGCTCGTCGGCGCAGCCAACCTCATTGCCCAGCCTGGTCGCTGCCGCGTCGGCAACAAAAGCCGAATCGGCCACCACGGTCACCGAATCGGCCTGGCCGAAACTCAAACTGTGACCGACCGTTCCCGATGAAGTGCAGATACCGAGGGGCATCTGCTCCGGCGTAATGGTGAGGCCCAGCCGGTTGCTCAATGGCGACTGACCGGCAAAAATAGAGACGGTGAGCGCAACACTTCTGCTCAGAAACAAATCACCGCCATTTTCAACAATAATCTCTTTATGCCCCTCATCAAGAAGCCCCTGCCCGACGCATTCGGCAATGCCTCCCGCAACTGCTGCCATCGGCCCGACCCCGGCATGGCTCGCAGCTTCGCACATGCGGCGTACCACCGGCGGAGCGAGTTCGTCCTTTTGGAGTGGAGCGAGTGAGGTAGCGAACTCCGGGTGTTCGGCCAGGTAATTTTCGATCTGCACACGAAAGCCGGTTGCCAGCTCCCCCGCTTCCGCGGTCACATCCCTCAAGGCCAGGATATGCAGATCTGTTTCTTTCAGCGTGAAATAGGAGGACACCAGCTGTTCTTCACTGGCGAGACTGCGATAACTTCTCCGGCGATAGGATTCGGGTGCTCTGGTCTTCACCCCTTTGTTCATGATTGCAGCGGCTACTCCGGCGCGATTTTGATTTCCTGGGTGGTCTGCTCTTCGTCCTCATCCTTATTCAGAATCGACGACATCTCTTCGATGGCGATGGCCGGCTTCTTGTGGCGCAGAGCCTCGCGGATTTCCGGATCTTCTATGAGTTCTCTGGTGATATCGGTCAATTTATTGAGTGTGGGGCAGGTGCGGCAGGTCCTCAGCATTTCATTTTCAGGAGCCATCAGGGTCCCCAGGAGCATGTGAACCAGGATCACCAGAATAAATGCCTTGGCAAGACCCAGAAAGGCCCCCAGGATTCGGTCGAACCACGGGGTGATGGTGATCTCGATGACTCGCCCCAGCGCTTTGCCACACAGAAATGCGATCACGTAGGTGACGGCAAAAGTAATCACGTAGGCGGCGAGAAATACGACCTTGGGATTTTCGGATATATTCCTCAGAAATGGGAAGAGCTGATCATGATACCTGCTGGCGGCAAGATAACCGAGATAGAGGGCCAGCAGCGGTATCACCTGGCGCAGCATGCCAAGCCAGATCCCCCTCGCCAAAAAGAGAATGACAATGCCCGCGATGACGAAATCGTAGGCACTTAGTTGTATACTTTCCATGTTCTTCCCTTGCAGAAGAGGGTAAGTGGTCATACATGTGTGATGCCAGCGTCTACCATTTAGTTATCAAGACCGCTTGAAATTGCAATAATTTTTATTTCTTTACTATGTTATCAAATCACTACCGGGAGATCTCGACGCCTCTTCTGCCCGACGATCTCCACACCCTTCTGTGTCAACGAGCCCCCGGCCAGGTTTTAGGACTAGTTCTGGTCGACCAGAGCCGGATACTCAACGGCAATCATTCCCAGTTGGCAGCAACCTGGCTCACCGCCGATGAAAAGCTCCAACTGGAACGCTACACCTTTGAAAAGCGCAGGAACGAATGGTTCCTCGGGCGCATCTGCGCCAAGCAGTCAACCATCGAATTACTGGCTCGGCTGGGACTAAAGCCAATATCGCCCCAGGAGATCACCATCGCCGTGGGCACCTCGGGCAGGCCCTACCTGAAGCTGCCGGAGATTAAAGGGCTCGAGCGTATACCGGACATCTCCATTTCCCATTCCCACGGCAAGGTCATCGGGCTGGCTGGCAACTGCCACTGCGGTATCGATATCCAGCTGTTGACTGATACCCTGTTCAAGGTCCGGGATCGTTTCTGTTCGGGACCGGAAAGGGCGCTTCTCACCGAATCCACCGAAGACGAACTCGCCCAGCTCGGCATGCTCTGGGTCGCCAAGGAAGCCATCAGGAAATCTCTGGAGCACACCCGGCCAGCCGGTTTTCTGACCATGCGGCTGAGCGAGGTGCGCCGAGAAGGAAATTACCGGCTGCTCGACTTTCATCTCGATGATCACCATGCCGGAGATGGTATCTACACCACTGTCGTCCATATCGACGACCGCTTCTGCCTCGGAGTATGCACTATCCCTGGAGCTCAGGGAGATGCCTGAGCTGCCTGAGGTTGAGGTAGTACGACGCGGGCTTCTCAACCACCTGCCGGGAAGAACGATCACCGGATTGTCCACCGACGGCAAGCAGATGCGGTTGCCGGTCCCCGAATCTGCCCTGAGGGCATCTCTTACCGGTGCGCGTATCACCGATGTAAGGCGGCGGGCCAAATATCTGCTGATCGATATGGATAACGGCTCGGTGTTGATCGTGCACCTGGGCATGACCGGCATACTCGGGCTCTTTCCGGTTGAGACCGCGCACAACGTCCATGACCACGTGTGCTGGCGTCTCGACAACGACTATGAACTCAGGTTCAACGACACACGCCGGTTTGGCTCAGTCCAGATCGTCGGACCGAACCAGGCAAAATCTCTTGAACAGACACTATTCAAAGCCACCGGCCCTGAACCTTTCGCCACAGATTTTGATGGCCGCTACCTCTATGACAAAGCGCATAAAAAACAGCAGCCGGTCAAGAATTTCATCATGGACGGACGGGTGGTGGCAGGAGTAGGCAATATCTATGCCAATGAAAGCCTTTTCAGTGCCGGGATCCGCCCCACCAGGAAAGCAGGGGCCATCAGCAAAAAACGTTATTCCCTGCTGGTCGACAAGATCAGAGACGTGCTTTCCACAGCCATCGACTGCGGGGGGTCGACGATAAGCGATTTTCTCGACGCCAGCGGGACCAGCGGTTATTTCCAGATTCATTTCA
>CBFCWR010000125.1:0-8391 GCA_965601575.1 uncultured Desulfofustis sp.
TAACGACCCCGTTAGCCATGACAATATCTTTGAGACTGAGAACCGGATAGACGACGCGACTGATACCCCACATTTCGATTCCTGCTCCAAATGATCCCAGATCGATACCCGACCCGAACACCACCTTTACCAGAAATAAAGAGGCGAAATCTGCCAGAGCCATGCCAATAATCAGTAGAAGCACCACCTCGATCATCACGCTCTTGACAATACCCGTCGCTCGCACGCCAAGCGCTCGCTGCAGGCCAAACTCTCTCATTCTCTCATAGACGGCCATGAGTACTGTATTGGCCAGCCCGAATCCCATGGCAATAAAGACAACGACAAACCAGATCAGCATATAGACATCGAACATATCGATGTAAGCCGCGATTGCCGGAAGCAACTCCCGCCAGCCGTTGGCCACTAAATTCTTGGTCTCCAACTGCTCGTTGATCATGTCTACAAGTTGCTCAATCCGGCCCGTCTGATAGGTAGTCGCCAGATTCAGATTCACCGCTATTTCAGTGGCCGTGTCGGAGGCCCCGATCATATCCTGGAAATGTTCCAAATTAACGAACACATAGCGCTTCTCGGTATCCCTTAATTCGGTTCTGTAGCTGCCTCGGATTCTGAACGCTTTTGCTTTTCCTTCACCGTCACTGTCCTGACTCATGAGCACTACTTTTTTGCCTATTTCCAGCCCAAGCCTTTCGAGCAATGACTGACCAATCAGCAACCCGTTAGTGTCACCGGGCTCAAGTGGTGATCCCGCATAGAGAGAACGACCGATGAACGACATCCCTGTTTCCAACCTGGGTTGAATTCCGACGATCATGACGCCGGTATGGTCTCTGCTGGTACTCAATACTCCGTCGAGCCGAAGCCTTTTGACCAGGCGACCGTCCTCCGGCAGCAGCTCGCTTATCTGATCTGCGACTTCGCTGGCTTCATCGATTATGTTCTCGACAGCGGGGTCGATCCGGTAGTCGGGATTCTGGATTTTTATGTGGCCGACGAGATTGTCAATCGAGTTTCTCACCATCCCTTCCATCATGCCGCGCCCAAAAGCTGACATGACGATCATGGAAATAACGCCGATGACAATAGCAGTTAAGATGATCAGAGTACGTCGCGGATTGCGCCACAGGTTGCGCCAACCCATCTGCACGCTCATCCATTCAGCAGCCTTCATGACCGTAGAGCCTCCACCGGCTTCAAGGTAGGAATACGCAGTACGGGAATGAGCGCGGTGAGCATGGTAACCATGAAGATAAGCAGTGGCCCTACCACAATGGATAATGGTGTAAGTTTCGGGTAGAGCCGCTCGGGCATTCCATACTGAGCCATGAATTCGGCACTGTCGCCCATGGAGATACCATAACGGGAGACAACCAGTGTGACAGCGACCCCGGTCAAGATACCCAGCACCAGCCCCACCCAGGTCATGCTCAGTGACTCCAGCAGCATCAGTCGCACCAGCCTTCCCGGTTTCATACCGATGGACATGAGCACGCCAAACTCCTTTTTGCGCTCGAAAATTGCCATGAAAAAGGTGTTGACAATGGAGAAGGCGACGACCACCACGAGAATGAAGTACATGATAATGCCGCTGATCAAATCGAGTTCGATCGATTGCTTGAGTCCGGGAGTAAGCTCCTCCCAGGTCATTACTCGAAGGCCTGAAGCGGCCTTATCTGCCTTCAACCGATCTGCGGCAGGACTGCTGTCCGACAATTGGTCAAAGATATAGATCAACCGATGCACTGCTCCATCCATGCTGAATATCGAATCGAATTCAGTCAGGGGCAGCTGCATCGCCGCACGATCAAATTCGTCGATGCCGGTTCTGATTATACCGACGATGGAAACCACCCCTGCCGCAATGGAGCCGTCTCTGCCGCTGCCCAGCACCACACATTCGTCGCCAATGCCAAGCTGCAGGTGACGGGCGGCAAGACCTCCGATAACCGCGACAGCCCCGTCTCCCTGCCTAAGATACCTGCCCTCAACAATCTGTCGGGGAACCGATGAAAATTCCAGTTCCACCGCAGGCTCAACGCCGGTGACCGCGAGCCCCCTGCTTCTTTTGTCGCCGCTGGCCAAGACGAATGCTTCAGATCGCTTTGCCACTTTCTCAACGTTTCCCAATTGTGCCGATGCCAGAATCAGTCGATCAGGATCACTGATCACTTTTCTCATTTCCGGTCGGTCGTGATAGCCGGGCGCCACAATCTGCACATGACCGGTGGTCAATCTCACCGACGAATCGATCATGTCATCATAGGCACCGAACTGGAACGACAGCATAAAAACGAGCAGTGCGGTGGCAAAGACGATGGCCAGAATAGTAAGTACCGACCTTCTTGGATTGCGCCAGATATTGCGCCAGGCCATCAACAGATCGTTCATCGGAGTCGCTTCTTGCTCTTAAGACTGGCCAGGGTAAAAACTCGATCTTCTATTTCTATATCGAACTCAAGAAACTGATACTCGAGTCGGGTAAATCGGTCAGTTTCATCGACCCGACGCATAATCCAGGTTTTCGGGAATATTCGTCCTGAAAAAGTGACCAGGTCTTCAGCCGTCATTTCCTTGACCAGCTCCATATCTTCATCAAAAAACTTTTCACTGAGCAGAATGAAATCATCCCGTATCCTGAGCACCTGCTTTCCCCAGACCACAGGCGCATCCTCCCTGGCGATCGATTCAACCGTAATCACCTGATGACCGTCTTCCTGCACCCGTTCAATAATCCGGTGATCGTAGTCTTCAAGGATTGAGTCGGTTTTGGCAAGATCATCGTTGGAGAAGTCCGAGCCCATCCAGGACTGGCTCATCATCGACGGGGGCAATTTGATTGCTCGATTGATTTTCGGGTTATAACTCCACATATCCTTGCCCTTCTTGAGGCTGCCGTTACCTGCATCTTTGGGAGGTTGAAGTACGAAGAACAGGGCGTCGCTCCTGCCCTTGGACCAGCCCTTGAGCACCATGGTACGTTCGAAGTCGGGCCGATGGATAGTCATTGAAAATTCTGAATAAGAACTCATACCCCGCCAGTAATCAAAAGCCTTCTGAACGAGCAGTAAAGCTTCCGAATCACCCGCCTGTACCCTGGTTGCCAAGAGCAGGACCGCAACCATGGTAGATACCGCTAATTTTCTCATCAGACTCACCCATTGTGTATCCCTTTCACCTCAGATTACCTCATTTTAATATGAGATTTCATGCACAATCATTGATCCGGGACCCATCTCTTCAAGCCAAGTGATGGTAGCATAGATGTTACCCGTTCGTAACAATTCGATGGTAATTGATGACTGAATCATGGTATTAAAAAGGCCATACGCGGCGTATGTAGCGCACAACAGAAGCGACAGGATCGACAACGAAATTTTTATTTTTCATTGCATCATGATTTTGCCTTTAAAGAAACTAAAATACAAGTTCACCGCGGTCATCGGGATTGTGCTGCTCGCCTCGTTCGGCCTCCTCCTCTCATTTATGACCAGGCTGCAGAACGACCTGGTAATAGGGCAGGCCCAGCAGCAGGCCCGGATGCTCCAGCATCAGCTTATTCTCACCCGCCAGTGGATCTCCGACCACCAGGGATTGTTCGTCCTGAAAACCGAGCAAGCTGGGGAAAATCCTTATCTTGACGACGCCCATATTGAAACGCAGCACGGTGTCACGCTGGTGAAACGAAATCCGGCCATGGTCACGAGAGAGCTTTCCGAATACGCACAGAGAGCAGGATACGGCTGGTTTCGTGTCACCAGTCTCAACCCGATCAATCCCCTGAATGAGCCGGACCCGTTTGAGCGCGAGAGCCTTGAGCATTTTTCCCGTGTACCTGTCGATGAGTATATGGAAATTGAATCATCGGGTGGACACAAGACACTCAGATACATTTCACCTCTGATCGTCAAACCCTCCTGCCTGACCTGCCACGCCAAACAAGGCTACAAGGAAGGCGACATCCGTGGAGCTTTGTCCATTTCGATTCCCATCGACTGGGCCGACGCAACCATTAAGCGAAACAACAGATTCATCCTGCTGCTTGGATCATTCGCTGTACTTGCGGTAACCGGACTTCTGTACCTGTTATTCAACACGCTCGTTTCAAGCCGGCTTTCCTCACTCGAGCAGGCCATGGACCGCTACCCCGACGATCCCCTCTCCTCTTATAAACTTCCCGAGGGAAATGATGAGATAGGACGGTTGTCTCACCGATTTTCAGCCCTTTGTGAAAGGCTTGACCAATCCAGCACCAAACTCAACCAGGCCCAGGAGCAGGCCTTTTACAATGAGAAAATGGCCTCCCTGGGTCAGATTACCGCCGGTATTGCCCATGAGATCAACAACCCTCTGGGTGGTCTGCTTAATTGTGTCAGCAATATGCGGGATGATCCACACAATACCGAGCTGCAGGCCCGCTACCTGCCGCTGCTTGACAAGGGACTGCATCAGATCGAATCGATCATGAGGCAATTGCTTAATTTTGGCAGAATATCTCCGCTGCAGCTGCGGCAGATCGATATAGACGAAGAGATACGCGAATGCATGTCGCTGCTGAAGTATAGGATGAAAAACATCGACCTGAACCTCAAGCTTGGCATCGAGCAGCCGCTTTGTATCGACAGCGAAGCCATAAAACAGATCGTCGTCAACATCGGTCTTAATGCGATTCAGGCGATGCCGGACGGCGGACAACTGACGATTACAAGCAGCAAAGATCACGAGAATATAGTGTGTGAGTTTAAAGATACCGGGATCGGCATAGAAGAAGATATCAAAAACAGGATCTTCGACCCGTTTTTTACCACCAAGGAAGTTGGCCAAGGAACCGGACTTGGGCTCGCGGTCACCTATACCCTCGTCCAGAAGCTTGGAGGAACGATTAAAGTCGACTCACAAATTCCGGGTGGCACGATCTTCACCGTGCTAATCCCCGTAATTGAAGATTGTCGTTCCGATACCGACAAGATTTGATGATAAAACCACAATAATTAGCTTAGCCATGCGAATACTTCTGGTGGAAGATGACGAAATAATGCGGATCTCGGTGCAGGATCGACTGGAAAAATACGGGTGGCTCGTTGATGCGGCAAGCGACGGTAAGATTGCGGTCGACATGCTCGAGCAAGCCTCATACCAGATCGTGCTTTCTGATGTAAAAATGCCCAATCTCGACGGCATGCAACTGCTCCGGCATATCAGGGAAACCACCCCATACACCGACACCGTCATGATGACCGCCCACGGCAATGTCGATAATGCGATCGACTGCCTCAAGCAGGGTGCATCAGATTACCTTCTCAAACCATTTGACATGGACGACCTGATTATCAGGATCAACCGGATCGCCGCCATGCAGTCGCTCAAGGCTCGCAATATCTCGCTCGAAGACACCTGCCTGCAGGGCCGGGAGGACTTGATTGGCGACAGCGAAGCCATGGGCGACATATTGAGGCTGATCAATCAAGCCGGTCCCAGCGATGCCTCGATTCTCATTTCAGGAGAATCTGGTACGGGAAAAGAATTGGTGGCTGCGGCCTTGCACGATTCCAGTGAGCGGAGCGAGAAGCCCTACATCAGGGTCAATTGTGCCGCGATCCCTGACGGTCTCATGGAATCGGAGCTTTTCGGGCATGAAAAAGGCGCCTTCACCGGCGCCATCAGCCAGAAACCTGGAAAATTTGAAATGGCCGACGGCGGCACTCTGCTTCTCGACGAAATTGCCGAACTGCCCCTAGTTCTGCAGCCGAAGTTATTGCGCGCATTGCAGGAGCATGAATTTGAACGGGTTGGAGGTACCCGGACAATCCGGGTCGATGTCAGGATCATCTGTTCAACCGCAAAGGATTTAACCCGGGAAGTTAAAGACGGAACGTTCAGAGAGGATCTCTATTACCGTCTTCGGGTGATCCCGATCAAATTACCACCTCTGCGTTCCAGGAAGGAAGACATACCGGAGTTGATCAAGCATTTCCTCCATGAGTACAGTTTGAAGCGTGGCATACCCATGTCCGTTGCCAAAGATGCAATGGACTGTCTGCTTGAGTACGATTACCCGGGAAATGTCCGGGAATTGAAAAACATCATTGAACGGGCTTCAATCCTGGCTCCGGAACCGCAGATTCAGCTCAGCGACCTGCCGAGCGATCTCAGCCGCCAGGTCGATGATGAGGGGAGCAGATCGCTGAACCTCTCCAAGGTGGTGGCTGAAATCGAAAAAGAGACCATTTTAAAAGCCCTGGTCAGGTCCGCAAACTCTCGGACCAAGGCAGCCGATCTGCTGGGTATCAGCCGGAAAAATCTATGGGAGAAAATGAAATCCTACAATATCAGCGTCTGAAGATAACAGTTACTCGCGTTACACCATAATCATCAACAGGACCCTCAAATGGACTTCACACTCGAATCACCACTGGACATGCACCTTCATCTCAGAGAAGGCGACATGCTCGATCTTACCGTACCGGTCACCGCCAACCATTTTGCCGCTGCGGTGATCATGCCCAATCTGGTTGTCCCGGTTGATTCACTCGATTATGTGCGTAATTATCGCCAAGCCATCGAGTTCTACTGCCACGACAAGAATTTCACTCCTTACATGACCCTGTTTTTCAAGAACTACAGTCGCCGGGAACTTGAAGAGTGCCGCCAGCACATCCTGGGTATAAAGCTCTACCCGGCGGGCATCACCACTCAGAGTGAAGCGGGAGTTTCAGACTTCAGCACTATTGAAAACACCCTGACAGATATGCAGGATTTGGGAATTCCCCTACTCGTCCATGGCGAAAGCAACGGTTTCGTGCTCGATCGTGAGCACGAATTTCTCGACGTCTACCGTTCGCTGGCCAGCCGCTTTCCTGATCTCCACATCGTGATGGAGCATATCACCACGGCCGATGCGGTGCAGCTGCTCGACGAGTACGAGAACCTTTCCGCAACGGTGACTCTGCACCATCTCATGATAACCCTGGATGACGTAATTGGAGATCTGCTTCGTCCCGATCTGTTTTGCAAACCGGTGGCCAAAACCCCAAGAGACAAAAAGGCGTTACGCGAGGCGGTGTTCAGCGGTCATCCAAAACTGATGTTTGGTTCCGATTCAGCACCCCACCCTCGACATAAGAAGGAATGTATCGGCTGTGCCGCCGGGGTATTCTCGGCGCCAGTGGCGCTGCCGCTGTTGGCTCAGATCTTCGAAGATGAAGGGTGCCTGGAACTTCTGCAGGGGTTCGTCAACACCAATGCCTGCCGCAGGTACCGCATCACTCCTCCAGCGAAGCACGTCACTCTCTCGCAGTCTCCCTGGCAGGTACCGCACTATTACAAGGATGTCAGCCCTTTCTTCGCCGGTGAGACCATTCGCTGGTGCATAAACTCTTCATCATCACGCGGGTAATTAGCTCATGAATACTGTCATTGAACTTTTAAGATCGCACCGATCCATACGAAAATTCAGTACCGATCCGGTATCCCAGGATATTATCGAAGAGCTTATCCAGGCTGGCCAGTGCGCGGCAACCTCAAGTTTTATTCAGGCCTGCACGGTAATCCAGGTCACCGATCCCACCATCCGCGATAAACTCTGCGAGGCTGCAGCGGGGCAGCTCTATGTAAAAGAATCACCCGTTTTTCTGGTATTCTGTGCTGACATGCAGCGCCATCAACTCGCCTGCGACATGCATGATGCAGAGATGCTGTCCGGCTTTACCGAACAGTTTCTCACCGCCTCGCTCGACTGCGCCCTTTTCGCCCAGAACGTCCTCATTGCTGCCGAGTCTTTGGGACTTGGCGGCTGCTACATCGGCGCAATCAGAAACAAGATCGCCGAGGTTGATGAGCTGCTGCGTTTGCCTGACAAGGTATATCCGGTCTTCGGCATGTGCCTTGGGTATCCTGCCCAGGACCCCGAGATCAAACCGCGTCTGCCACTGGGAGTAGTGCTCAAGCAGCAGAATTATGATGATGACGGAGATCGCCGACTTATCTCCGCTTACGATGAACTGGTAAGAAATTATTATCGGACCCGCACCGGAGGGACAAAAGACAACAGCTGGAGCGAGCAAATCTCGGACATGCTGGTCAAGGAAGCCAGGCCCCATATGCTTCCTTTTTTACAGTCCAAGGGGTTCATACTCAAATAAAAAATAAATTGACGGTGGACATTTCCAGGCTTTTCATCGACGGCAATGAAGCCGTGGCCAGAGCAGCACACTCATCGGGATGCACGTTTTTCGCCGGTTACCCGATTACCCCGGCCACTACCATCTATCACCACATGCTCGACCTGCTGCCGCCCGGTGGCGGCATCTGTCTACAGGGAGAAGATGAAATCGCCTCCATTGGTTTCTGCATCGGCGCTTCGATGGCAGGACTCAAGGCCATGACCGCCAC
>CBFCWR010000126.1:0-8320 GCA_965601575.1 uncultured Desulfofustis sp.
AGAAACTGGCAAAACTAACCATCTGAGAAAGGAGAACGGCCTTGTCAAATGAAATAAATGTCACATTTCCGGGCAATCTGAAAGTCGAAGCTGCGGTGGGCGATTTTAGTGTGGTAACCGATCAACCCGAGAAGTCGGGCGGAGACAATACGGCTCCCTCGCCAACCGAGTATTTTCTTGTCTCCATCGCCACCTGCAGCGCTTACTTCGCCCTCAAATTCTGTCGAACCAGAGACATCGATTACTCTGATATGCGCTTGAAGATGGACTACGAATGGGACAGGGATCAGAAGCGCTACCCCACACTAACAATAGAGCTCGTGTTGCCCAAAGACTTTCCAGATAAATATCGAGCTGCAATAATAAAGGCCATGGATCAGTGCGTCGTCAAGCAGCACCTCCACCATCCTCCGGAATTCGAAATAATTCTGATCTGATTCTCTCGCCCGTGCCGGTGTGACAGCGGCGCCGGGCTGGCCTCAAAGCGTCAATAGATTCCCTTCAGCCTCGGTGAGCGGCTCGCTGCCGGCGATTTTGGCAATGATCTTGCCGGGCCGGGCGAAGCGCTCCACATTGCGGGAGAACAACAGCCCATCGGTTCTGCTCTTTACCTCTGCCAGCTGCTGATCATCCTTTTCAGGAAGGGGATTAATGATCCTGGCAATCGGCTCATCTTTTACAACCCTATCGCCAAGCTTTTTCAGATAGATGATGATACCGGCCGAACTGGCTTTGACGTAATCCACCCCGGTCAGCGGAGTTGCACCGTTGATCAGGGTAGGCAGCCTGTCGGGCTCCCCATCGATGAACCCGCGTCGCTGCAGGAAGGTGAAAAGATTGTCGCTGTCGTGTTCAATCATTTCCGGTTCGACATCGGAAAACCCTCTTAATTCGACGGTTGCGGCGAGGCAGGCCGAAGGGATCGGATGATCCGGGAACTGTTCGGCCAGCACCCACCAGGGACGGCTGTTGGCTTCATCGAAAGGCGTGCCCCCGGAGTCGGCGGCCAGAAGCGTCGCCTCGGCACCCATCTGGGCAGAGAGATCTTCCGCCGCGGGCCACAGCGGCGTGCCGATATAGACGTGCATCAGGGCCTCGAGATCACAGTGCAGATCCAGTACGAGATCGGCGTCGTGGGACAGCGACAGCAGCACCTGTTTGAGTGTTGCCGCTTCGTTATCGGGCTTTAGAGCTGCAATTAATTCGGTGGTGCAGGTGCGTATGGCTGCCACGTTTTTCTCGGCATCGTTGCCGAGTTTCGGGCCGACAGCTTCTATCAGCCGGTCAATGAGATCAAGGTGCTGCCGGTTGAAGTTAATCGAATTGACGAAATCGAAACGGCCATGCAGCATATCGTCTCGCCATTGGCCAAGACCGATGGGATTTGCCGCCGGCACGACGATTATCTCACCTTTGATTGCTCCCTGTGTCGCGGCCCGATCCAGTTTCTGAACGAGCGCATGAAGCACCGGATAGCCGGGAGCTTCATCGGCGTGCAGACCGGCCTGCAGATAGGCCTTGGGACGAGCGCCGGGTTGTCCATAGTGAAGAATCTTCAACGATCTTCTGGTGCCGGGGCTGACCTGGGGGAGCACCCTGGTTTCAACCGTTTTCATGGGGGCGCCTCGATGCTCTTGTGGGTGGATTGGGGTTGAAGGTGGGCGAACCAGCGAATCTCGAGTTTTTTAACCAGAAAAACAATCAGAAAGGTTATCGCCATGTAGAACACCGCGGCGGTGAGAAAGGCCTCGTAGGGGCTGTAAAATCTGGAATTGATGATTCTGGCGGCACCGGTGATATCGACGATGGTGATGACGCTGGCCAGGGACGAGCCATGCAGCATGAAAATGATCTCGTTGCTGTAGGCGGGCAGCGCTCGTCGGAACGCACTGGGCAGGATGATGCGCCGCACCATCAGAGATCTGGACATGCCGGCGGCCATGGCCGCCTCGATCTCTCCATGCGGGGTGGCCTTGATGGCACCGCGCAGAATTTCAGTGGTGTAGGCACCGGTATTCAAGGTAAAAGCGAACAGTGCGCAGAGATACGCTTCCCGGAAAAAGGACCAGAGCAGACTATCTTTGATCAGGTCGAACTGGCCGAATCCGTAATACACCAGAAACATCTGCACAAGCAGGGGCGTACCCCTGAAGAAATAGACAAATGCCCTGATCGGCAGTTGCACCAGGGGATTACCGTAATTGCGCAGAATAGCCAGCGGCACGGCAAGCACGAGACCGAGGACGAGCGAAATCGAGACCAGAATGATGGTGTTCTTCAGTCCGGTAAAGTAGATCGGCAGGTTTTCTATGATGATCGAAAGATCCATCTACACCTCCCTGACGCCGACACTGTAACGGCGTTCGAGATACTTGAGAATATAGATGGAAATAGTGGTGATCAGAAGATAGAGGATTGCCACCACCAGGTAATAAGTAAAAGGCTTTCTGGTGGCACCGGCGGCTAATCCCGCCTTTCGGACCATGTCGTCCAGTCCGATGATCGAAACCAGGGCGGTGGTCTTGACCAGTACCAGCCAGTTGTTGCCAAAACCCGGCAGGGCATGACGAACCATCTGCGGCAGGGTGATGCGTCTGAAAACCATGAAAGAGGACATACCATAGGCGGTACCGGCCTCGAGCTGACCTTTGTTGACGGCCAGGATCGCTCCCCGGAAGGTTTCGGTCATGTAGGCGCCGAAAATAAAGCCAATGGTCGATACACCGGCGATAAATGGATTGATGTCGATGTAGTCATCATATCCCACCAGTGGACCAAGCTGGTTGATGAACACCTGACCGCCGAAAAAAATCAGCAGCATCAGCACCAGATCGGGGATCCCCCTGATTATGGTGGTATACATCTGGGCGATTAAACGGAGCGATCTGGCTCCCGAAAGTTTTGCCAAAGCACCACAGATGCCGAGCAGCATCGCGATGAAAAGTGAGGCCAGCGACACCTCCAGCGTCAGGACCGTGCCCTCAATAATTGAGGGGCCATAACCATGCAGGGATAGCATCAGTCAGCGGCTACTTTACCGCCCCCTGACTCGCAGCAGGGGGCGGAGTTGTGAGGCCTATTCACCGTATACGTTGAAATCGAAATACTTATCCTGGATGGTCTTGTAGGTGCCATCGCTGCGGATCTTGTCGATGGCCATGTTGAATTTTTCGACCAGTTCCTTGTCTTCTTTGCGAATGGCAATGCCAGCTCCGTCGCCGAACCATTTGGGATCGGCCAGGTCAGGGCCGATAAACTGGTAGTCAGCGCCTTCCGGCTTCTTCAAGAAGCCATCTGAAAGTGCGACGCTGTCGGCCAGCAGCATATCGAGCCTGCCGGCGGTCAGGTCCAGATACGCCTCATCCTGGGTACCGTAGCGCTTGATCTCGACATCTTTGCCATAATTGTCAGTCAGATAGCGGTCATGGATGGTGGCCCGCTGCACTCCGACGCGCTTGCCTTTGATGGCCTCATTGGAGAATTCGTCGATGTCGCCCTTCTTGCTGACGAATTTTGCCGGGGTCTGGTAGTATTTATTGGTAAAGGCTACCTTTTTTTTGCGTTCCTCGGTAATCGACATCGAGGCAATGATGGCGTCATATTTCTTTGCCAGCAGGGCCGGAATGATACCGTCCCAGTCCTGGGAAACGAGAGTTACCTCGGCGCCCATTGCCTCGCCAAGAGCCTTGGCGATGTCAATGTCGAAACCGGCCAGTTCACCGCCCGGGGTTACATAGCTGAAAGGGGGATAGGCCCCTTCAACCCCGATACGGACCTTATTCCAGTCCTTGGCGAACGCAGAAGTTGCCGACAGGGCGAAAACAACAAACAGCAGTGCAGGGATGAGTCTCTTCATAATGTACCTCCTGGTTGATTGTTGGTGGCAGTATAAAAAAGATCAGACCATTGCCTTGATGAAGGCAGAGAACCGATCTGTTTCAGGATTGTTGAATATTATCTCCGGCTTCCCGTCTTCCATGATCAGTCCTTCATCGAGAAAAATAACCCGGGAAGAGACCTCCTGGGCAAATCCCATCTCGTGGGTCACCACAATCATCGTTCGACCTTCCTCAGCCAGATTGCGCATGACCTGAAGCACCTCACCCACCAGCTCAGGGTCGAGTGCCGAAGTGGGTTCATCAAAGAGGATTACTTCGGGCTCCATGGCCAGGGCCCGGGCGATGGCCGCCCGCTGCTGCTGGCCCCCGGAGAGGTGAGCCGGATAAGCTTCGAGCTTGTCAGGAATTCCCACCTTTTCAAGATACATTGTGGCCTTGTCGATAGCCTCCTGGCGGGGAATTTTCAGCACATGGACCGGCGCCTCGATGACGTTCTGCAGGATCGTCATGTGGGACCAGAGATTGAACTGCTGAAACACCATCGCCAGTTTCGCCCTGATACGTTCCACCTGCTTTGTATCAGCAGGTACCGTTCGATTGTCCCTGGTTTGTTTCAACAGCACCTCTTCACCAGATACAAACAACCTGCCGCTGTCCGGTATTTCCAGCAGATTGATGCAGCGCAACAGGGTCGATTTGCCGGAACCGCTGGGACCCAGAACCGAGATTACCTCCCCCTGGCGGGCCGAAATAGAAATTCCCTTCAATACTTCGTTGGCGTCGAAACGTTTATGAATGTCGTCAAGCGCTACCGAAACGATCCGCTCTTCCATGGATGAACCGAAGGGATGGGATTAGTGGTTGAATTCCTTGATTTATCAACGCCAGGTCTGAGGATACTAAGAACCGCAGAAAAAAGTCAATTAAAAGGTGGCGTCTCCGCCTGGTCCATATAATGTCGCATCCCCTTCTGGCCAAACGGTTCAGACTGGTTATTGTAACTGGCCAATGGATTGCCTGGTCAAAGAATAATAATTATCACTATTAGCATAGTGTGTGATACAACATATCAATTTGCATTCGAGGAGACACAATGACTGAGAGCACAGCCACCTTGACAATTGACGGTACGAGTTATGAATTCGAGGTACATACCGGGACCGAGAATGAAAGGGCCATTGACATTCAGAAATTGCGCTCCCAGACAGGCTGTATCACCATGGATCCTGGGTACGGCAATACCGGTTCCTGCTACTCTTCGATCACCTATGTGGACGGTTCCAACGGTGTGCTTCGCTATCGCGGGTACCCCATTGAAGAAATAGCCAATCAGGCAACTTTTGTCGAGGTAGCCTATCTGATCCTCTACGGAGAATTGCCAAATCCAAGACAACTCGCTGATTTCAGGGCGACTTTGGCTGAACATGCCCAGCTTCACACCAGCCTCGAGCACCATTTTTCAGGTTTGCCCAAGGATGCACCGCCAATGGCGATTTTATCTGCCATGCTCAACCTGGTCTCCTGCTTTCATCCCGAAGTACTCGAAGTGCATGCCGAAGGACCGGCATTTGACCGAACCGTGGCCCTTTTGCTCTCGAAAGTCCGCGTTATTGCCGCTTTTTCATACCGAATGGCAACCGGTAGGCCGCTGATGCATCCCAATCCCAATTTGAGCTATTGTTCGAACTTTCTGCATATGATGTTCTCTGAGCCCTATCGGGAATATATTGCCACCCCGGTGGTGGAGCGGGCCCTGAATCTATTTTTGGTACTTCATGCCGATCATGAACAGAACTGTTCGACCTCGACGGTTCGGGTGGTTGGCAGTTCGCGCGCCAACCTGTTCAGTTCAGTGTCTGCCGGGGTGTGCGCCTTGTGGGGCCCCCTGCACGGTGGTGCCAATGCAGCGGTCATTAAGATGCTCGAGGAGATCAAGACATCGGGCAAGCCAATCAGTCACTACCTGGATATGGCCAAGGACAAAAACAACGATTATCGGCTCATGGGTTTCGGCCACCGGGTCTATAAGAACTTCGATCCTCGCTCCATCATCTTGAAAAAAAGGGTCTATGAGGTGCTGGAGGAATTGCAGCAGGAAGATCCGCTGCTCGATGTCGCCCTGGAGCTAGAGGAAAAGACCCTCAAAGATGACTACTTCGTTGAACGCAACCTCTATCCCAACGTGGATTTTTACAGCGGGATTCTGCTGCGGGCCATCGGCATTCCACTCAACATGTACACGGTGATGTTCGCCATGGGGAGGATGCCGGGATGGATTGCGAATTGGCGAGAACTGCTGGAACACAATCAGCGTATATCGCGGCCCCGGCAAATCTATACCGGCGAAAACACCCGTTCGTTCGTGCCGCTGGCTCAGCGTTGACACACTGATCCACAGAGCCGGCAAGGGCGGGGAGTCTCGATGGGGGTGCGATCAGTGCGCTACCAGCTCTTTACCAGCAGTTCGAAGTAGGCCTGTTTTCTGACGCAGGCAGGGCATTTGTCCGGCGCTTCCCTGCCGGTATGCAGATAACCGCAGCCGATACATTTCCAGACCAGCTCCTCTTCCCTGGCAAAGACCCTTCCGTTGTCTATATTTGCCGCCAGCTCCCTGAACAACTCCTCGTGGTGTTTTTCGGCAACGCTGATCGCGTCAAAGGTGTCTGCCGCCCGTTTGAACCCCTCCTCGCGGGCGATTTCGGCAAACCCCTTGTACATGGAGTCATGAACATAGAGTTCAAGCTCGGCCGAACTGAGGAGATTCGACCTGGTGTCCTCGATGACGCCAGTGGGAAAACTCCAGGTGGTTTCCAACTCACCGCCATTGAAGAACTTGAAAAAACGCAGGGCGTGTTCATGCTCCTGGGCAGCGGTTTCGTCAAAGAGCCTGGCAATCTGCACATAGCCGTCATCCTCGGCTCTCCTGGCAAAAAAATTATACCGGGAGCGGGCCTGGGCCTCGGCAGAAAAGGAAATCTGCAAATTCCGGGCAGTGCGGCTTTCCCTGAAACTAACCATTTTTATCAGGGCTGAAGTTATTCGTCGATCTCGATGGCATCGGCCCCACACTCGAGGGCTGCCTGGCGCACCACGTCTTGGAGGTGGTCCGGAATGGCATCCATCTTGACGATGGACAACAGCGCATCTTCATCGTACTCGAATATTTCTGGACAGAGTTTGTTGCAATTGCGGTCGCCCATGCACTGATCGGTAATCGTCACTTTCATCTCACTCTCCTTTGTTGGTGTTCGAGCACTAATTCTAAACGTAAAACGCGTAAGTCTGGGCAAAGCGATTTTCAGCCCATAGTCTTAAAATGCAAAGCGCGATCAGTCAATTACTATTATTTATTTCAGTAGGGTGGGCCGAAAAGGAGGACTCGCCTGTCGACATGGTCGATTGTTGCCCGGGGGACAATTTTACTACAGGACAAAATTTCAAAGTAGCCGGAATGTGGTGAATCTTTTCTCAACTATGGTAGATTCGCCAGGCCGATGAAAAAGCGATCATCCATGTGTTAATAACCGAAGATACATTGAGGGACAGATGAAAGTAGGAATTGTCGGTCTGCCGCAGACTGGAAAAAAAACCTTGTTCAGGGTTCTCACAGGCTCGGAGGTGGCTGAGCAGGGGGCACAGACCAAACCGCTGCCGGGAATCGCCGATATTGTTGATGAGCGCTTCGACACGCTGGTTCAGATGTACGAACCCAAAAAGCAGACCAGAGCTCGAATAGATCTGATGCTGCTTCCAAAGATCGAGCAGGAGACCATAGCCAAGGGGGATATCTTCCAGCATATTGTCGATGTTGACGCGCTCTGTCATGTGGTCCGTGTTTTCGAGGATGAGGCGGTTTACCACGCCTCAGGATCGGTGGATCCCCTGAGGGACGTGGAAGTGATCAATTCGGAGTTCCTGATTCACGACCAGATCTTCGTTGAGAAAAGGATTGAGCGGCTTGAGGCAGCCCTGAAAAAAATCAAGGACGAGCGTCAGCTGAAGGAGTTCGAGCTGATGCGCCGCATTCAGGATCACCTCGAAGGGGAACAGCCCCTGCGGCTCATGCAGTTCAGCGAGGATGAAGACCTGCTGATCCGAAGTTATCCGTTTATTACCAGAAAAGAACTCATCCTGGTGTTCAATGTCGCGGAAGAAGAACTTCCGGAGAGCGATGTGGTCGAAAGAGTTGCGGACCAATGCCGGGAGCAGAAGATGGAAGCGATGCTCGTATCAGCACAGGTTGAGTCCGAAATAGCGCAGCTGGACAGCGAGGAAGAGAAGAAGGAATTCCGGGCCGATCTGGGCATCGAGGAACCGGCACTCGGTATTCTGACCCGCCTCTGTCTCAAGGCCTTGGGGCGCATGTCGTTTTTTACCGTGGGCAAAGATGAGGTTCATCAATGGCTGGTGCGCATCGGCTCCACCGCCCCCGAGGCGGCCGGTGCGATCCATTCTGATCTGCAGAAGGGCTTCATCCGGGC
>CBFCWR010000127.1:0-8280 GCA_965601575.1 uncultured Desulfofustis sp.
CCGCCGACACTCTCGACGATTGCCTCGAGTGTGCGTGGTTGTTCGTAATTGATTACCCCGGTGATTTTCGGGTGGCGCAAAGAGAGGCAGCCGTAGTAGCAGGCCAATTTCAACCCGTCAAAACGGACCTGGCTCTGCTCCCTGATCTTGTCGATCAGCCTGTCTTCTGCCAACAGCGAGGAAATGTGGATAATATTCAGATCTTCTGGATATCCTTCGATATCCCAGTATTCAGGTTCTTCCTTGAGACTTCTTTCGGCAGCCTTCAATCTCTGGAAACAGGCGGCACACGGGACCAGCACGTCGTGTCCGAGTTCGGCGGCCAGCAGCAGATTGCGGAGCGGCAGCCGCATACCTATCTGATGATTGGTCATATGGGCCGACGAAGCGCCGCAGCAGTTCCAGTCGGGAATCTCCACCAGCTCAATTCCCAGCGCTCCACAGACCTCCTGGACCGAGCGGTCATAATCGAGCGCGGTACCGTGCAGCGAACAGCCAGGATAATAGGATAGTTTCATCGCTCATACTCCTTGCCTTTCCCCGAAAAGATCTGTTTGATCTCTGCTTTGCCCTTAATGGGGTGGGGCTTGAGGCTTAACTTTCCCTTGGAAAACATTTTCATACCCAGTTTCATATCGCCGGTGAAATCCCCTGAACGCATCTTGTAGCCGGCTATCAGTCCTACTTCAAAGGCCCTTCCCCAATGCTCGATGGAACCCAGAAAACATTGGTGGAAGGTTGGAATTCTCGGTTCTGCCGGAGTGACCCCTTTGCGCAGGGCCAATTCACGCAGTACGTCCATGAGCACGGCAATATCGATGTCGTTGGGGCAGCGCGTTGCGCAGGTTTCGCAGGCAGCGCAGAGCCAGATGGCCTTTGATTCCAGCAGCCTTTCTTCCATGCCGTAGGCGGCGAGCCTGACCACCTCCATGGTGGTCAGGTCGAAGAATTCGGTGATCGGACACCCCGCCGAACAGCGCCCGCACTGGTAGCAGGCCTGGACATCAACGCCCATGTCTTCGAGTTTCTGGAGGAATTTTTTATTCCCCTGCTGCGGTGAGATTGTGGTGTTGCTCATCGTTCTCTCCTTTCAAGGTGTCCACAACGGCGGGAAACCGCAGGGTGAACAGCGCCCCTTTGCCGGGTCCGGAGCTCACCTTGATGGTTCCCTGGTGCTCTTTGACGATGGCATAGGAAACGGAAAGCCCCAGTCCTGTACCTTCGCCGGTGGTTTTGGTGGTGAAAAAGGGTTCGAAAATTTTTTCCCTCAACTCCTCTTCAATGCCCGGTCCGGTGTCACTGAGCAGTATTTCGTTGATGTCGTTTCCTGCCCGCGCCCTGCTGGTGATGCTGATCGTTCCGTCGCCCTGCATCGCCTGGGCGGCATTGACCAGCAGGTTCATCATCACCTGGTTGAGGCGAATCGAATTACCGAGAATGGGCGGCAGATCCACCGCTAAATTGAGGTTGAACTCGATATTGTGATACAGAGGCTGGTTGCTTAATATGCCCAGCGTCTTTTGAATCACCTCGTTGATGTCGATGGGCTCCATCTCGTACCTGGTCTGGTGGGAGAATTCGAGCAGGTCGGCAACGATCACCTTGCAGCGCTCGGCCTCGTTGATGATGGTCTCCAGATCAGGGGACACGTTATGATCATCACCGAGGTCCTCCTTGATCAGATTGGCGTAGAGCATGATGCCCGACATTGGATTGTTTATCTCGTGGGCGACCCCGGCGGCCAGCCTGCCCAGACCGGCCATCTTCTCGGACTGCATGAGCATGTTGTGGGTCTGCTCCAGATCTTTTTCGATCTTGATGATGTCACGCAGATCGGTGAAAATCCCGAAGGTGGCAATCTCCTTGTCCTTGTCATAGATGATGCCGCCGGCGAAGCGCACCGGGATCTCATGGCCATCCTTGTGGCGGACGCTGAGCTCGTGGTAAAGAAGCTTGCCCCGACCGCCGAACTCGTCGCTGCGCATCCTCTTGATGATCTCGTAAGCCAGCCCGTCATGGTAGAGACTGGTCACATGCAGCCGCTCAAGGCTGGCGTCGTCGTGGTACCCGAGCAGGGTCAGGGCGGCATCGTTGAAGAGGATCAGCTTGCCGTTCATGTCGGCGGCAATGATGCCGTCAACCGAGGAGTTGATCAGATTGTTGAAGAAGGTATTTCGTCTTCGAAGCTCGCCCTCGAGCTTCTTGCGCTGGGTGATATCGATCAGGTACATCAGGTAGTAGGCGGGCGAAGACGGGGGATAGATGAGCACCGCATCGAGTATTTTTCTCTGATTTTCCCCGGTCGTAATCTCAATTTCATGACGTAATTTGGACCGGTCCATCTCCGCCAGATTGTCAAAAAACTGGCCGATATGATAGAAAAACCACTGATTCTCATCGCCAAGCAGCCGTTCCAGGCCGGTATCGGTCAACTCCCGATAGCCGACACCAAGCAGCTGGTTGGCCGCCGGATTGGCATAAAGCACCTGATGATCGAGGCTGACCACCATTACACCATTGGGTGTTTCTTCAAGAATCTGATAGAGATAGAGGTGAGAGCCAAGCTCATTTGTTACCTCCGGCAGAGTCTTGCGCAGGGGTGATCTTTCGTCGTCGCTCTTGAGCACGTTTCACTATCGTTCGATGAGATCCAGAAATTCCGTCATTTTGTCATGCAGTCCCAACGACAGCAGCACTACACCATCACTGATCGGTGCAAGTTCCTTGAGAAAATCCGCCGCAACCTCCATGCCGGCATTTTTCTTGTCCGTCGCCCCCATCATTTTCTTGAGAAACTCCTGGGGTATGGATGGAACTCCGGGCAGATTGTTGAGATAGCGAACCATCGTCACCGATTTTAAAAACATCAGCGAGCTGTAAAGCTTGATCCCTGTCTGCTCAGCAAAAGGCAGGAATTGTTCAACGATGTTGAGATCGTAGGTGGGTCCCAGGGTTACGGATTGAACCCCGAAATCTTTGAGTTTAAGGAAATATTCCGCCCGCTCCCGGTTGAAATTAACATCATCGGAAAGCTCGATATACACCCCGATGTTGAAATTGGTCCCTCCATCCAACTCCTCACCGGCCAGATCCTTGCCCTCATTCATCTGGGATGCGCAGGTCAGCATTGTTTCCAGGTCGAGATCGCCGCTGGTCCTGGCCATGGGTTGATCCCCCTCCTTGGGATCGTGTCCTTCTTTAAGGACGACATCATTAATTCCCATGGTCGCAGCACACAGCAGGTCCCCCTGAAACGACAGCCGGTTGCGGTCCCGGCCGTTGATTACCATGCTTGGTTCAACACCCTTCTCCTTGAGCGCCAGGCACGGTGCCAGCGGCGACATGTGCAGAATTGCATGCTCGTTGTCGGTTACTCTGACACGCGCCACCCGGCCCCTGATTTTCAGAGCCTTGTCGAGAAATGTGTCGAGATTAGTTCCTTTGGGCGGGTCGATTTCTGCAATCAGGTGGGACGGGGGGGAAAAAGTACTGGTAGTGGCTTCCATTGAACCTCCTCTTGCTCACTTGAAGTTGCCTCTCGAAGCAGTTCAAAACAGCATCAGAACATATCTCAAAACATGCGGTCACAGTTACTACCGCAGAGTACCAGGAGATAAAAAGGCTTTGTCTCAGTACCACAAAGCCCACAACGTTCAAAAATCGTGTTTCGGTCGTGCTGTATTCGAGGCCGCGGTGCGAGCTCGTCTGGCTTCGCTGGCGACCGCTTATATCAAGCAATACGAGAAAAGTCGTAAGCCGGATTGCCTATAATCAAACTTTTTTAAGACAATCTTAAATCGTCCTTATATTACTGTGAGTCACGCCTTTTTGTCAATCTTCTATCGTTCAAAAATTTCAATTTTCCAGCACCTCTCTGGGCAACTACTCATATCTCTGGAATTTCACCTTCTCATCCGTCGTGCTCTCTGGGGTGAAATCATCCGGGAGGGGTTGAAATTAGATGGGTGGGATTGAGATAAAATGGGAGGGATTGAAATTAAATGGGAGGGATTGAAATTAAATGGGAGGGGTTGAAATTAGATGGGTGGGGTCAAGATTTAATAGGATTGACCGAAATCGATGTGACGAGCTCGTCTTTTTGACCTAAATCAAGGCAACTATGGTTCCAGGTGTTATTTTAGAGGTGTAAATACTGTGCTTCAGCGCAGATCTAACAAGAGGACACGACCATGAAATGCCCCGGCCAGGATATGCAGTATTGGACAGCAGAAGCCATTTTTGAGGTAGAATGCCCCAAGTGCGCCAAAGCGGTGGAATTCTACAAGGATGATACAACCAGATCATGCAGTCATTGCGGCCACCGCTTCGTCAATCCCAAAATGGATTTCGGCTGTGCGGCGTATTGCAAATTTGCCGAGCAATGCATCGGCACCCTCCCTGAAGAATTCGTCGGCACCCAGGACAATCTCTTGAAGGACAAGGTTGCGGTGGAAATGAAACGCTTTTACAAAACCGACTTCAAACGCATTGGCCACCTCTCGCGTATAGCTCGGTACGCCGAAAAAATAGCCTCGCAAGAAGGTGTCAACCTTGCCGTCGTGTTGTGCGCTGCCTATCTCAAGAATATCCATTCGGATGACATCGAAAGTAAGACCAGCGCGGGGTCGATTCTGGAAAACCTGGGGGCAAACGATGAGATTCGTCACGAAGTATGTACCTTGATCGAGGCTCTCAGAACGGGTCACACAGATATTTCCCTGGAGGCGAAAAGCCTGGCGGATGCTGATTCCATTGCGCAGTTCGAGGAGCAAAACAAGGAACAGGCCATCGACGAGGAGCAATTCGAACGATTCATTTCTGAGCTGGTCACCGAATCCGGCAGAAGTATTGCCAAATCACTTTTCAGCCATCTCGCAATTTCCTGAACCTTTCCTGCAGCCTGTTGGCTGGGGGAAGGTCAGGCGCAAAAACTCTTTGGTATTGGGGACGCTATTGAATCGCGTCCCCATTTTGATTATTGTCGGCATATTGATGTTGTTCTTTGTCGACTCCATCCCGCAACTGACCGCGACCTTCCACCTCTATCAGACTTGAAGGGCTCATGAAAAACGACCACCCTCACAAACTTGGCTTCATCGGCTTGGGCCTGATGGGCACACCCATGTGCCGAAACCTTATCCAGGCCGGGCTCGATCTTTTCGTCACCAGCCGTTCCCGTGAACCGCGGGAGAAACTTGCGGAAGCTGGTGCCATCGCTCTGGAAACACCCAGCCAGGTCGCTGTCGCCGCCGATACCATTATCATCATGGTGGCCGACACCGCGGCGGTCGAATCGGTATTATTCGGCGAAAATGGAGTGATCAATGGGCTCAGAGAAAATAGTCTGGTAATCGATATGGGCACTACATCGGTCATCCAGACCCGTCGTTTTGCTGAACTGATCTCAGGAAAAGGTGGCTTTTACGTCGACGCCCCGGTATCCGGCGGTACCATCGGTGCCGAATCGGGCAGCCTGACCATCATGGCGGGGGGCTCTGGGGAAGCCTTCGAGCGCGCCCTGCCATTGCTGAAAGTTCTGGGGGACAGAATCACCCACGTCGGAGCCGCGGGGGCAGGCCAGGTAGCCAAAGCGGCCAACCAGGTAATTGTCGGACTCAATATCGGTGCCGCAGCCGAAGCCCTGGCTCTGGCCAAGGCCGCAGGCGTGGATCCGGCGAAGGTTCGCGAGGCCCTTCGAGGAGGCTTCGCCGACTCACGGATTCTCGAAGTGCATGGTAAACGAATGGTAGACGGCGATTATTCACTCGGCGCGCGCTGCACCACCCAGCGCAAAGACATGCACCAGGCCATTGAACTGGCCGCTACCCTGGGTCTTGAGATGCCGGCTACTTCTCTCTCCAGGGAGCTCTATGATCAGTTGATTGACAAGGGGGGAGCCGACCTCGATCACAGTGCCCTGTTTACGCTGCTGGACATCACTTGAACAAAACGGTTCAAATTCGACCGTTGAACTGCAAAGCGTACCCTCAGCACTTGCTTTTCCAGGTGGAAAAAGGGGTTTTTACCAAACTGGCATTGAAGTAGCGGGGGTCACCGGTTACCTCTTCACCGATCCATTCCGGCACGTCAAACTGCTGGTCTTCGAACTCCAATTCAATCTCAGCAACCACCAACCCCTCGTTGTCGCCGAAAAATTCATCAACCTCCCAGACAAAGCCGCGGTAGCCGATGGTATGGCGGTTTTTCTCGATCAGCGGTTTCTCGCACAGCCTATCGAGCATCTCATTGGCATCCTCAATGGGGATCTGATACTCGAATTCCATGCGGGAGGCGCCGCTGCCCGGTCCTTTGATGGTCAAAAATCCATTTTCCCCGGCAATTCTCACCCGGACCGTCATTCCTGAGCCTGTATACAGATATCCCTGACGATAGGAGATGCCCGCAGACAACTCTCTCCACCCGTCGCTGCTGGGCAGGAATTTCCTTTCAATTTCCACTCCCATTACACGCCCCCTTGACCTATTGTTTCAAGTCTTGAGAAGTTTTCCGGCCAGCAATGTGCCGGTCATGGCCAGACATTCCATGTCTAGGAATAATTCTGCCGAGGCCTGATAGAGAATTGAACAGGCAGCGGGAAACATGTCATCGGCATCGTTGAAGTTTAGTACCACCGGTATGCGCGGCAAGGCCTGAAACCGGGCGGAGAGATCGTAGGAATCGTTATCCTCGAATTGAGCTCCGAGTGCTCTGCAACTGTTCTCAAGATGTGCGCGCGCGCCGCTGAAGTGCTGTTCAATGCTCTTGTTGGTATTGCTGGCAAAGTAGGAAACCAGCGGGCCTGCATCACGAAACTCGCGGTAGGTCATCCATTTACTGGACAACGGCGGCAGCTGGTCGGGACAGGTGAGCACATATTTTGCGAGTATCACCCGAACCGCATCGTTAAGCGCCGCCCCTCCTCTCGGGTTGATGCCCGTGGGTGAAACCGAGTAGGTCCGGTTATACAGAGGAATAACCAGCTTCTCGCCGTCTGCATCAACACCGAGCAGATCGGCCCGGGCCAGATAATCTATGGTGCCTATTTCAGCAAGATAGTGGCGATACGTCTGTTCGAAAACAGCTGATTTTTCCAATTTGATTTCTTCCCGGTTGATTTCTGAGGGCGGCCTAAGCATCGCCCTGATCGACGAACGCCACGCACCAAAATGATTATAACGCCAGAAACTCGGAAAAGAAACGGCCTCGACGACTGCAGCCGTCGAGGCCGATGATTGAAACCTGCGTGTTGGTTTCAGGCCGCCTGGAAAAGGCGCCTTTATTCGTTGGCTGCCAGAGATCGTCGATCCGACATATCCATCAGGACACGTTCTCTGGCCTTGTCGATACCCAGTTCACTGCGTTTTTTATCGATATGGGCAATCATCAATCGAGCCATTTCCTGCGGAGTGTCGGCAAATCCCCACTTACCAAAGCCCTTGTCCTCCAGACCATCGAACAAGAGATCCCTGAAGCTGGTCTGCTGGGTGATTGGGAAGGTATGGCCGAATACCGTATAGACACCGCTGGCCACGAAATATTGACCGATGGCGATTGCTTTCTCGCTCATCCATTCCGGCGCACAACCGGCCACCGGCAGATCGGCGATCGAATCTCCCAGCCCACCAGTTTTAACCATTTCCGATACAGCCATCAAAATTCTGCTGTTGTCCACGCAGGCGCCCAAGCCAAGAATCGGCGGGATACCGACCGTTTCACAGACCTCGCCAAGCCCCGGTCCTGCCAATGCTGAAGCACCGGGAGTGGTGAGCCCGGCTTTGGCCAGGGCCATCTGCGAACAGCCGGTCTGGACTACCAGTACATCGTTTTTAATCAGTTCCTTGACCAATTCGACATGAGAGAAGTCCTGCTTGGAGCGTGGATTGGTGCAGCCCACCACACCGGCGACCCCCCTGATCCTGCCGTTGATGATATTGTCATTGAGCGGTTCATAACCGCCCCTGAATGAGCCGCCGAGCATATATTTGATATACTCGTGTGAAAAGCCATGAACGCCCTTGGCGGTGCGCGCGGGAATCTCGAGTTCCTGGCCGCGGTTCTTATAGCGCATAATCGCCTTGATAATGATCTGGTCGGTACACTTCATCGGATCATGCTCATCGAGCTCGATGTGCAGTGCCCCCTCGATCTTGGCGCGGTAGTTGGTCGTCACGAAAACGGTATCGTAACAATCGGCCACCTTGTGCAGATCCTGCTTGATGCATTGCACATCGACCGTCATTGCATCAACCGCCCCGGTGACCAATGCCGCCTCGGTCGACG
>CBFCWR010000128.1:0-8267 GCA_965601575.1 uncultured Desulfofustis sp.
TTCGCGTGTAAGTGTAAGTATATGCATCACTTCACAACAACTTTAAAATGCATGAAAATCGGGACAAGGCCACAAAGCTGCCCTGTCTTTAATTTGCTAAAATAACTGATTATTTCGGCAAACCAAGGATCAGTCAATCTTTGTGAGTAGGGGGTGCGACAGCAATTATATCAAGGATTTATTAGATACTGCCATACCCCTCAATTACATTGGCCAGAGGGCCTCTCAGCTTTTAAGGAGAATCGATGAATTTCCAGGATATTATATTTGAGCTGGATAAATACTGGGCTGAACAGGGTTGTATAATCCAGCAGCCCTACGACATGGAAGTTGGCGCCGGCACCTTCCACCCTGCCACCCTGCTCAGGGCACTTGGACCAGAGCCATGGAAAGCGGCGTATCCGCAGCCTTCCCGACGCCCAACCGATGGACGCTACGGCGATAATCCGAACCGTCTGCAGCACTATTACCAATACCAGGTGGTGATTAAGCCATCACCGCTGGACGTTCAGGAGTTGTATCTGGACAGTCTCAAAAGGTTCGGTCTCAATCTGCTCGAACATGATATCAGGTTCGTCGAAGATGACTGGGAATCGCCTACTCTTGGAGCCTGGGGGCTGGGATGGGAAATTTGGCTCGATGGGATGGAAATAACCCAGTTCACCTATTTCCAGCAAGCCGGATCAATAGATCTGCACCCTGTTACTGCCGAAATCACTTATGGTCTCGAGCGAATAGCCATGTATCTGCAGGGGGTTGACAGTGTCTACGACATAGCCTGGAATGACGAAATCAGTTATGGGGAGATCTTCCATCAGGCCGAAGTTGAATTTTCAACCTTCAACTTCGAAGAGGCAGATGTGGAAAAGATGATTGACTTTTTCAATTCATGCGAGGCCGAAGCGGAAAAATTGATTGCCAAGGACCTTGTACTGCCAGCCTATGACTATTGTCTGAAATGCTCTCATCTTTTTAACCTCCTTGACGCCAGAAAAGCGATAAGCGTTGCAGAAAGAACCAGGTATATCGGCAGGATAAGAAATATCGTCAGAAGTGTAGCGGAATCTTATGTAAACCAGAGGGAAAAAATGGGTTTTCCTTTGCTCAAATCAATCTCCGCCTGAATAAATCCTTACCCGCGGAAATTTTCCCGACTGACCGTTTAAAGTAAGATTGAAAAGGATAACTGCTCATCACCGTCTATGATAAAATTGCTCGGGACATCGGTTCCTGACTGTCGTCTTTTAAACTACTGTCTTTATTTGATCTGCTTCACTCCCGGAGGGACAAATCGTGGATGTCGATAAGGAAAAACAAGCCCGGGCCATGGCCAAGGCGAAGCAGTCGCTCCTGCAAGCCGAAATCAAGCGTGAAGAGGCTCGCTTGAATCAGGCAGTCGCCCTTTTCCTCCAGGAAAAATTCGATATCCTGTTGAACGATGAATTCGTTCAGACTCTCGCTCCGCACATTCTCAAGCTGTATCGTGGGGATCAGCGTAAAACAGCTATTTCATTATTGGACAAGCTGGAGAAAAGCATCTGCGATGAGTCGGTCGAGATACGAGAGCGCTCCCTAATGGTCATGATGATGCTCTCCGAGCAGGTTTATCTTAACAACATCAGAGAGTTAAGTGCTGTTATCGCGAGAATTTCAGGCAATTGGCTATACGTTGAAAGTGAATTCATTGCCGGGTTCGAGCCCGTCTGCCTCAAATTACAGCGGATCATCATAGAAATGCTTTCCACCCAGCAATGGTATGAGGTAGAGCAGCTCATCGTTACCATGAATAAGATCAGCAATAAAACGCTGCGTAAAAACAACCTCATTCACGGAGTTGTCGCCAGGGTACACGACAAACTTGCCGAGCCCGAGGTTCTTGATATCATGGCCAATGCCTACCTGGGAGAGTCTACACAGCAAAAAGATGTGGTTGAAAACATCCTCATAAACATGGGTCGCCAGGGAACCCGATTTCTGGTTCAGAAGCTTGCCCACAGCAATGACAAGGACGAGCGCTTGGCTCTGGTAGATCTCATTCCTCGGATCGGAAAAGTGAGCATCCCAGTATTGATCAGTTGCCTGGATGAGCAACAACCCTGGTTCGTCACCAGAAATATCATTATGATTGTCAGCCGGCTGGGAGATGACGCGCTCTACGGTGAAGTCAAGAAGCATCTATCGCACGAGGATATAAGGGTTCAACAGCAGGTGCTCAACTGCATCGAAGTACTCGGTGGAGATCAGATGAAAGATCGACTTCTCGAGGCACTGCAGTTAATCAATGATGAACTTAAAGCTCATCTGGTAGACCTGCTGGTCCAGTTCGAGGGACCCGAGATAGAAGAAACTCTGCTCGGCCTTTTCGAACAACGGGAAGATTTCAGCAGTCATATGCACGATTTTCTGATTTCCAAATTGTGCAGCAAACTAGTTGCCTATCCGTCTTCCCGTACACTGCAAGCGCTGCTGACTCTGATCGAGGATCGGCAGGAGCGGTACGGAGCAGATGACAATCTGGTGCGAACGGCAACCGATGCCTTGCAAAAGATCGAGCAAAATACCAGCGGCGATAACATTTTTTCACAGACTATTGAAGAAAACCAGGTGAATGCACTGATCGAAGACGAGGTTCTCGCCCAGATCCCTGCAGATCCGAATGATTTTTCTGAAGCTTATGCCGATGGTGGATTAAGCGATATCTTTGTTGAGACTCTGACCGACACGCTGACCAGCAATAAACCAAAGACACCGGTTGAAGAACAAACTTCTGCATTTGAATCCCATCTAAGCCAGGATCACCATCTCATGGTCTGGAGCGGGTTTTATGAGAGGCTCGATACAGATGAAGCCAACACAATTTTTAAAACCCTCATTCCACAGACTCTTGAAGCCGGTGAATACGTTGTCCAGCAAGGTGACAAACTGAGCGACCTGATTTTTATCGATCACGGCTTCGCTGATATTATCGCTCCCGAGGATGCAGGCGACCTGGTGTTTACTCCGGTACAAGGCGGGGAACTTTTTGGAGGTGAGGAGTTCTTCGGAAATCAACCCTGGCCTTTTACCATCCGGGCTCAAACCGATATACAGGTGCGCCTGCTGAAAAAAGAGCAGTTTTCGAAAATTCAAACGAAGGTACCCGGGTTGCACCAAAAATTGTCTGAATTCTGCGTGCAATACGATGTCCTTCCCTCTCTTATCCGTGGTGCAATGGATATTCCGGAAGCCCCCGAGGAATTGGAGATTACCATTCACTGTCCCTCTTCTTTTAAGGGCTTTTCCGGAGAAGATCTCGGCAATGAAATATCAGGCAGCCTGACCCAGACCAACCACGGTGGTTTCAACGTCATCGTTGCGCAGGTCAACCTTGACAACCTAAAGTCCTGTCTGGGGCATCAGGTATCGGCGGAACTGAGCTTCGCCGATGATTCCCTCCACACATGCTTCGGTCTCATTGCCGGGGGTGGAATATATAAAGCTTTCCCGGACGGACTTCACCTTCATGTCAAACTTTACCATCCCCTGAGGGAGGACCGCTTCACCTGTTCAGCAATCCACATAATGTGAGTGATTTAGGAAAGGATTATGGCACGAGGGCTCTTTGTCGGACTCACCACGGTCGATCTCTTCAATATCGTCGATCACCACCCTTCGCCGAATCAGAAATTAATGGCGCAACGTCAGGATGTCTGTGCCGGAGGGCCTGCCGCCAACGCGGCAGTAGCTTTTTGTGCCTGTGGTAATGAAGCAGACCTTTTCACAGGTATTGGTCGCCACTCAACCGCACACATTGCATTAGAGGACCTGCAAAACCACAGGGTCAACGTCCTCGACCAGGCCGCCAGCCCCGACGAACTCCCGGTGCTCTCTTCCATAATAATCGACTCTTCCACCGGAAATCGTTGTGTTGTTTACAGCAATACCGAGCCCCGCACCCTTGCACCTGACCAACCATACGATCAATTTGTCGGCGGCTATAAGGTGGTTCTATTTGATGGTTTCTACCTGGAACATGCGGTCTCGATTGCGAAGACAGTCCAAGGCGATCCGTTCACCGTACTTGACGGGGGCTCCTGGAAGGAAGGATTAGAGGAACTGCTGCCCTACATAGATTATGCTGTCTGCTCAGCCGACTTCAGCGCACCCGGCTGCTCCAGCAGCGACGATCTCTTTGATTATCTCGAAGATGTCGGCGTGAAGGGAGCGGCAATCACTCGAGGGGCCGAACCGATTCGCTACCGTACCAGGGGGCATCAGGGGCAGATCCCCGTCACCCAGGTGCAGGCGATCGATACCCTTGGCGCCGGGGACATCCTGCATGGAACCTTTTGTCATCATATACTCACCAGTTCATTTCCGAAGAGCCTCGACATGGCCGCTTACAGCGCCTCTCATTCCTGCCTTTTCTATGGCACAAGGGAATGGATAAATGCCAATCATTTCCAGGATCAGACCAATGAAATCAGAGAAAAATAGTTCACCTGTGGGAACCAGCCTCGTTGATGCGGTGAAAAATCCGCTTGAATCTGCCAGCCAGGAAAGCTTCGCCAAGGCACTCGAGATAACCAAAGCCTATGCCAGCTCGGGCGCTTCAACCCATTACAGCGCGGTAACCAGGCTCTTTTTCGATCTATTTGAAATGTTTGAGACTGGACGGGATCCTCGGGAAAAATAGGACTCAATTCTGGACATATTCCATGTTCGTCTGTAATGTGAGACCAGCGGGAGAATATATCATTCCTGGCTGGTTGAAGCTTTGGATCATGATTTTAAACTTAGGGGACAATTTCCGTGCAGTTCGCTGATGATAGTGGTGTCATATTGATCGTCGATGACGATCGACCGGTTCGTGAGGCTTTGAGTGTAGTGGTCTCGTCACTGGGGTACCACAGCCTCATCGCCGCAGACGGCCTGGAAGCCATAAAAATCTTGAAGGAAAAAAAGTGTGATATCGTTCTCTGCGACCTGGTGATGCCGCGAATGGACGGCATGGAGGTTCTCAAACATATTCTCAAGCATCATTTCGACACCGATGTCATCATCGCCACCGGCCATAACAAAAAAGTCCGCTATGCCGATGTGATCCGGGCCGGGGCTCTTGATTTCATCAAGAAACCGATCGACCAGGCCGAGTTGGAGGCCAAACTCGCCCGAGCGATTAGAGAACGTCGCATGATCAGAACGCTCGAAACCCTGTCAATGAGTGACGGCCTCACCTCGCTGCTCAACCGCCGGGCCTATGACCAGCGTTTCCCCGATGAAGTGGAGCGTGCTCATCGTCAAAGTTATCCTCTATTTCTCGCCCTTTTGGATGTCGACAATTTCAAAGCCTACAATGACACCTATGGGCACAGTGAAGGCGATAAAATTCTCACTGCCCTGGGCACGACCCTGAATGAATACACCAGGAACAGTGTCGATCTCTGTTTTCGCCTGGGCGGCGACGAATTTGCCATACTCCTGCCGCAGACCACCGTAGCCCAGGCGAAAGAGATTATCGAACGGGTCATGTTCAATTTCAGCGAAAGCAATGACAACCAGACCACCCTCTCCGTCGGCATCGTTGCCTGCAATCGAGATGATCAGGTAGATCTCAAAAGTGATATCCACCGCATGCATAGACAGGCCGATCAGGCCATGTACGACGCCAAGAGTTCCGGAAAAAACCGCGTCGTCTGTCGGGTGTGAATCAGCTCCGTCCCGGACGGGACATTTTCTGAAAAGATCCAGGGGTAATAGAGAGGTATCAGCAGTCAGCTGCTTCTGTCCAGAACATTCTTGTGGAAGGTCAGATCCGGGGCAACGGGATAATCGGCATTGAAGCAGGCCAGGCAGTAATCCTTTTCCGTCATTCCGGTGGCCTTGACCATGCCTTCGAGGCTCAAGTAGTAAAGTGAGTCAAGACCAAGATAGGCGGCGACCTGATCCACGTCGTAGCGATACGCAATCAGTTCATCACTGGAAGGAAAGTCAATACCGTAGTAGCAGGGATACCTGGTCGGCGGGCAGCTGACCCGCATATGAACCTCGGCAGCCCCGGCATTGCGCAGAGATTTGACCCTGCTTTTTCCGGTCGTCCCCCTGATTATTGAGTCTTCAATGATGATGACCCGCTTTCCTTCAAGAAAAGAACGTACCGGGTTTAGTTTGACCCTGACATTGAAATCCCGCATTGACTGAGTTGGCTGAATGAATGTCCTGCCCACATAGTGATTCCTGATTACCCCGAACTCCAGGGGTATGCCCGACTCCTGCGAATATCCGATGGCTGCATAATTACCCGAGTCGGGAAAGGGCATCACAAAATCCCCTTGAACCGGACACTCCTGGGCCAGAATCTGTCCCATCCGCTTCCGGGTCTCATAGACATTAATGCCGAATATATCCGAGTCAGGTCTGGCAAAATAAACGTTTTCGAAAATACAGAAGCTCGTTCTCTGTTTCTTCCAGGGATAGATTGAGGTGAGTTCTTGGCCCCTGCAAATGAGTATTTCCCCGGGAGCCACATCACGCAAATACTGGGCCTCGACCAGATCGAGCGCACAGGTTTCCGAGGCGACGATATACCCGCCATTGTTTAATTTTCCCAGGCAGAGGGGTCTGAAGCCGTTGGGATCCCGAATCGCCACCATGGTATCCCTGGTCATCATCAGCATTGAAAAGGCGCCCTTCATCTGCCTGAACGCATTGGTCAACGCTTCTTCAAACGATCCATTGGTGGCTCTGGCCATCAGGTGAAGAACCACTTCGCTGTCCATGGTGGTCTGGAATATCGAGCCCTCCTCCTCAAGCCTGTTGCGCAGTGCAATCGAATTGACCAGGTTGCCATTGTGAGCGACCGCCAGGGTAGTGCCCTTGTGGGTGATCATTAGCGGCTGGGTATTAATGACATTGGATGCCCCGGTGGTGGAGTAGCGTACATGACCGATGGATATGTGTCCCTGCAGCGCGCTCAGGGTCTCCTCCGAAAACACCTCGGAAACCAGCCCCATGTTCTTATGAATTGCAACGCTTTGCCCGTTTGAGGTTACCATGCCGGCGCTTTCCTGCCCCCTATGCTGCAGGGCATAGAGCCCGAAGTAAGCCAGTTTCGAGGAGTCAGCGTGATTGAAAATCCCGCACACCCCGCATTCATGCCTGGGTTTCGGAGTGGTAGAAGAGAAGTCGCTGGGAGTTTCCTTGGAGATCGTCATGAAATGTGTCCGCAGATGTGCCGGGTCGCCAATCCTATAGGGAAAAGTAGCTGGAATTACTGGGCTTCAAAGTAATTAAGGCACAAAGATGGTGATTCTTTGTGCCTTCTCATGAGCTGTAGGGAAATGTTTATAACAAGTGGGATCGAAATTCAATAAGAAAGCGTTGAGGCAGCCATCCTAAACTTACATGCAGGCAATCGTGTGAAGCATTTCCGTTAATTTCACCATGTCATTGAGGTCGATACTCTCATCGGTGGTATGCACGTCGGTCATACCGGTAGCCACTATTGCAGTAGGCAGCCCATACCCGTTGAAGATATTGGCGTCGCTTCCCCCGCCGGCAATGATGAAGGACTGCTCGCGTCCCAGGGCGATACCTGCCTGCCGGATCGTCTCCACCACCGTATCCGACTCGTGCAACCTCATCACCGGATATTCAGGAACCACCTTCAAATCGACGGTGGGCGGTCTGAAAGAAGGATCATCGCTCACCGGCCAGGTGGCAATAGTCTCGAGAAAAGCTTTCTTGAATTCATCGGTGTAGGTTGCCAGTTTTTCTGTCGAGTGACTGCGGATTTCTCCCTTGAGCATCAATTGGGCGGGGACAATGTTGGACGCCACTCCGCCCTTGATCACACCGATGTTGGCTGTCGACTCCTCATCCAGCCTGCCAAGTTTGATTTTGTTGATCGCCTGGGCGGCAACCAGAAAAGCGCTGACCCCTCCCTCGGGGTTTATGCCTGCGTGGGCTGCCGTGCCATGCACATCGACCCGAATGCGGTTGGCGGCAGGTGCCCCGATGATCACCTTGTCGATGCCAGTGGAGTCTAACGCATACCCGTACTCTGCCTGGAGCTTCTGATAGTCCAGGGCTTTTGCACCCTGCAGACCGATCTCTTCGCAGGTGGTGAAAACAAGCTCCAAGGTTCGATGACCCGTCCCATTTTCGCGGAGCACGCGAATCATCTCTATCAGCGGTGCAATACCGGATTTATCGTCACTTCCGAGAATCGTATCACCGCGACTCGTGAACACGTCTCCATCACGCTCTACCTGCACACCCTGACCGGG
>CBFCWR010000129.1:0-8253 GCA_965601575.1 uncultured Desulfofustis sp.
GAGACACCATCTGAACCCTGTCCTCGACATGTTTGAGCAGGAGATGGCCAAGTATCTCGACAGTGAAAATTCGCTCTACTGCAAAGCCGTGTGAAGGAGATAAAGGGCAACACGGTGGAGGTTCTCCGTCATTTGGCCGTCAACCAGATCGCCGGCTATCTGGAAATCAGTCCCGAACAGCTCGTTCAGCTCAGGCCCATTCTACATGAGCACTTCGTCAAAATCAGTAAGGTCATCAGGCACGTATCGGAAAACCCGAAACGAAGCAAAGAGATGCTCGTGTCCGCATATGAAGAGGTCGCTGCGCAGCTGCAAACCAATCTTTCATCGATACTTACCCCGGCACAGATGGAGCAGGTCCGTCTCTGGCTGGACGAGTCCCTGGATAAGATCCTGGTAATTGCCGAGAACTATCTTGAGTAATGGGGTTAAATAATCACCGGTCAAAACCGAAGTAGCCGCCAAGGAACTGGTGAATGCCCTCATCCTGGAATTTTTCCGGATCCCACTCCTGCTCAGATACGAGATTGCGATAGCTGTCTTTAAGCACGTAGGCCTGGGCGGCATGGATGTTGTTATCGGTCATTACCTGGACATCCCGCCGGTCGTAGATACTTCCCTCGAATTGGTCAAGCCTGGTGAGATCTTCTGCATCGATATCCAAGTAGAGAACACCCTCCACCTTAGAACTGACTGGCCCGGGCAGCATGGCCGGATAGTGCTCATGCTGAATGGACAGGCGGACAAAGCCGGATACAGTTCCAGGGCAGCTTCGATAGTTTCCGCGTACCACCTCATTCCATACCTGCTCGAACATCAACGAACCATAGGTGAACACATGTGTCATTTTCTCTTTTTCTTGTGAGTGGTCGATCGCCAGGGTTTAAACACCGAGATCCATACCGTGAACAATAAAATTGCTACCTGCAAGGTCCCGAACCAGAAATTCATGCGTTGATTATAAAGATATTCCCGATCTTCCAAGGCTGCCAGGCCGAGGTCACCCGAGATGTTCATCATGGCCGTTTCCCAGGGGCCGAGATAAAAGGTGCCGAAGAGTATCGCCGAAACGGTGATTACCCATTTGACCGCTATCCATCTTTGTTTGATGAAGCCCCAGTTGGTGAGTGTGGAGTAGGCAAAGCCGGTAAACAGACATCCCATCGCTCCCGGCACGACGACCACGGCCATATCGACGTGGTGAATTGACTGGTTGATGCCATGGAGCACTGCACCATCATCGATATCGGACTTGAGAAAATAGAGAAGCAGAAGAGAAACTGCGCCGCCTATCCAGCAGCTCACGCAGGTCAGGTGAAGAATTTTGAGCCATCGTAAATGTCTGGGCGGTATCTTTTTCATGGGTCGATATATGGGGCTGGATGAAATCTACCTTATGGGAATGTTCCGTCGCTGTCAATTCCATTAGCAAATCAGGTAAAACGGCATGTGACAAAATATGTCAGAACTGACATCCATGCGCATCGGAATAGTGCCAGAAAATGTTTATCGATCGCGCATTCAAGCGAGCGGGGATATCGGTGCTGACGGTTTGAGTTGTAATTTGGCAGTCTCTCACGAATCGTTATTTGATGTCTCAAATTGGTATATATTTTGTATGTTTGAGCCAGGATACTAGCCAGCGAAAATCTTCTTTAGAGCCATGCATTTTGCCGATCATTCACGATAAGCTGGTCGCAACCACTTCATAACAATAAAGAAACTAAAACGCAGAAGATGAGCCTTTTAGGAAAATTCTCTTTCGGAAGACTTTTTAGCCAGCTTCGACAAAAAGGGGCGGTCGACCCTGCCACGGAGATAACCGCTAAGGACATGCTCGATGAAATAGTCGGCGAGGAGATCTCCCTGGAACGCATCAAGGAGTTGATTATCGAAGCCTATTCGGCAATCGATGACAATAATAAGGTGCTTTTGCTCGAGAGGGCAGACAAACTGGAGGCTCAACTGGTTCAAACCTATCGTGCCAAGGGACTTAAAATCACTGCTGACAATATCTGTGATACCCTGGAGAACCATCGCAGACGCTTCCATGGTCATTGAAGTACGGACTAACTCTGATCGATAGGGTCCTGGGCAGGCTATCTACCGTATTGCGTATTCTCCTCTGCAGGCGGAGTGACAATTACCTTGTTAGGGTCGGCGTCTTCTTCTGCTGCTTCATAAAACAGCATTGCCGGGCCTGATTTTCTCTCTTGATTGTCGGCCGGCTTGCGAGGATATTTTTCAGCAGTATCGCGATGAGGAGTTGAAGCGCAGGAACTTAAAGACAGCGCCAACACAATCAGCAGAATAATTCGTACCGTCATGGCAGGTGTGAGTCTCATTGTTTGTTCCGGGCGAGAAAGAGCCTGGACAGAGGGGCTGAAGTGATCATCAGATATGCGGATATCGGCGGTGCATCCTCTTTCTGTTCTGAGCCTATTCGCGCGGAACTGGAAAACTTGATGGTGCCAAGAGCCTCGGAACCGCCGCTGTCTTTTTCAAACTCGAAGATGTCCTGAGGCCGCTTTATCATAAATATCACTGTTTCTGGTTTTGTCGTGAGAGTATAAAGAGGCTCCACCCTTTTTCGAGTTTCACCGGCGTGACGGTTGACTTTTCCGAGTTGCAACACACTATCTTCCTTGTGAGGATGTCCTATCCTCTGGTCTTGGTTTTCCATATAGAAAAGGAGGAAGATATGAAATTTTCTAGGACGGCACTGGCGCTGCTGACAGTGGTGTTACTGGTGCCAGCTACAGCGGCTTTTAGTGCCGACAAACCCAATATCCTGGTTATCTGGGGTGATGATATCGGCCAGTCCAATATCAGTTATTTCACCCACGGCATGATGGGCTACCAAACCCCGAATATTGACCGAATCGCAAAAGAAGGCATGACCTTTACCGATTACTATGGTGAACAGAGCTGTACCGCGGGACGGTCGAGCTTTATCATGGGCCAGTCCGTGTTCCGTACCGGCCTCTCCAAGGTCGGCCTGCCTGGCGCTAAAGAGGGTATGCAGGAGGTTAATCCTACCATTGCAGGCCTGCTGAAAACCCAGGGTTATGCAACCGGTCAATTCGGCAAAAATCATCTTGGCGACAGGGACGAGCATTTGCCGACCAATCATGGTTTTGATGAGTTTTTTGGTAATCTTTACCACCTCAATGCCGAAGAGGAACCTGAGAACGAAGATTACCCCGGGGATATGATTGTTGCCGGTGGTAAGACCTTTCGGGAAAAATTCGGCCCCCGGGGCGTTATTCACTCCTGGGCCAATGCTGACGGTACACAGCGTATAGAAGATACCGGCCCACTTACAAAAAAGCGCATGGAAACGGTAGACGACGAAACCTCGGACCGGGCACTCGCTTTCATGGAGGAGACGGTCAAGGCGGGCACACCGTTTTTCATCTGGTGGAGCGGCACCCGAATGCATTTTCGTACCCATGTGAAGGAAGAACTCAGGGGGATCTCGGGCCAGGACGAATATTCTGACGGCATGGTCGAACATGACATGCATATCGGAAAATTCCTCGCCAAGCTCGATGAGCTGGGAATCGCTGATAACACCATCGTATTTTATTCCACCGACAACGGTCCGCATATGAACACCTGGCCCGATGCGGCCATGACACCGTTTCGCGGTGAAAAAAACACCAACTGGGAAGGCGGCTGGCGGGTACCGGCAATGGTGCGCTGGCCCGGTAAAATCAAGGAAGGCGTCTGGTCAAACGAGATCATGCATCACATGGACTGGCTGCCAACATTTTTAGCCGCAGCCGGGGCTGATGATATCAAAGAGCAGCTCAAGAAAGGCAATGTTTCAGCCATCGACAGAACCTATAAAGTCCATCTGGACGGGTACAATTTTTTACCTTACCTGACAGGTCAGCAGGAACAAGGGCCCCGCGATGAGATATTCTACTTCTCAGACGATGGTGACATGACAGCCCTCAGATTCCGTGACTGGAAGATCATTTTCATGGAACAGCGGGCCGAGGCCACTTTCCAGGCCTGGCGTGAACCGTTCATTCCGCTGAGAGCACCATTGATCGTAAATCTACGCCGCGATCCCTACGAGCGTGGCATGGTCACCTCCAATACCTATGATGACTGGTGGCTCGACCGGGCCTTCTTACTGGTTCCGGCTCAGACCTATGTGGGAGGATTCCTGAAGACCTTTGTGGAATTTCCCCCCAGCCAGAAAGCTGCGAGTTTCAGCCTCGAGAGGGTGATGGACACCCTGAGCGAAGGGGGCGGCGCCAGGTAATAGTCGAATTTTATCCCGTTATCGTCCCAAGGCCGCATCGATCTGAGTCGGTGCGGCCTTTCACTTTACAATTACATATTCGCTTGCCACCTAATCGAATTTGTTGTATAGGTGCTCCGCTCAGCGCCAAGTAGCAGCTTCGACTCACTCGGGTTCCCTCACCCCGAACAACAAAAAGGAATAGTTCATGCGGTCCTTCACCCACACGCAGCTTGCCCGCGCCCTGGCGGTTCTCGTAACTTTTCACATAATTGTCATTGCCGCCAGCAACTACCTGGTTCAGATTCCTTTCCAGATTCTCGGTCTGCATACCACCTGGGGGACTTTCACCTTTCCCCTGGTCTACCTGGCCACCGATCTCACCGTCAGGATTTTCGGCCAGACGCAGGCCAGGAAAATAATATTCTGGACGATGATGCCGGCACTGCTCATTTCTTATCTGGTGTCGGTCTTGTTTTTTGAGGGCAGGTTCCAAGGGGTGGGCGGGCTGACAGAATTCAATCTGTTCGTGTTCAGGATAGCATTTGCCAGTTTTATTGCGTATCTGGCTGGACAATTACTGGACATCAAGGTCTTTTCGCGACTGCGGGATCACCGGAGCTGGTGGGTAGCTCCCTCAGCCTCGACCATAGTGGGGAATCTGGTTGATACACTGTTTTTCTATTCAATCGCCTTCTGGGCCAGTTCCGATGCGTTCATGGCCCAGCATTGGCCGGAGATAGCTCTGCTCGATTACTGCTTCAAGATCGGCGTGAGCATACTACTTTTTCTGCCTGCCTACGGAGTGCTGCTGAATCTGCTGACAGCGGCAATGGTGCCGCGGGAAAACCACTGAGCTAGTAGTTCTCTTCCAGGTATCTCTCCTTTACATAGTCGATGAAATAATCGGGATTAGTCTGCTCTCCGGTGGCGGTTTCTATGAGTTGCTGGGAGTCGAGCAGTCTTCCTTTCGACCAGATATGTTCCTTGAGCCAGCTGCGGATAGGGGAAATATCGCCGGTGCTCATCATCTGCTGCCAATCAGGGTGCTGTTTACGAAACGCCGAGAAGAGTTGGGCCGCATTAAGCGCTCCAAGTGTATAGGCGGGAAAATAGCCAAACGAGCCGTCCGTCCAGTGGATATCCTGCAGACAACCGTCCCGGTAATTTCCAGTGGTGGACAAGTCGAGATAGCTTTGCATTTTGTCGTCCCACATCTCGGGAAGATCTTCTGCTTCCATGGTGCCGTTGATCAACGCCGATTCGATTTCATATCTCAGGATTACATGAAGCGGGTAGCATACCTCATCGGCCTCGACCCTGATGAAAGACGGGCTGACTCTGATGCTGTTGAGCCAGATCTGCTCGCAGCTGTAGTCTCGACTTTCTTCGAGGTGGGTGTGGATGGTCGGGGTGAAGAAATTAAGAAAAGGTTTGGTCAAAAATATCTGTTTCTCGAAAAACAGGCTCTGACTTTCGTGAATCGACATATTTCGGGCCTGACCCAGCGGTGTATGTTTCCACTTCTGCGGCAGCCCTCCTTCGTAGGCGGCATGTCCTGTTTCGTGTGCGGTGGCCTTAAGGGCGTCGATAAAGTCGTTCTCACGGTATCTCGAAGTGATGCGGTGATCACCAATATCGCCGGTACTGAACGGATGAGAGCTTTCATCGATCCTGCCGGCTTCGAAATCGAACCCAAGCATGGAGGCTAGTTTCCTGTTCAGGTGGCGCTGGGATTCCTTGGAAAATTGCCCTTTGAACTCCCGGGTCCTGCCAGCTTGTTTGTCGACCACTTCTGAGATCAGCGGCGGCAGGGTTCTTTTGAGCGTGGTGAAAATCTTCGAGATCATCGTGCTTGAATCGCCGGTACAATAGAGATCAAGCAGCGCATCGTAGGGGGTGGAAAATTGATCAGTGTTGCAGTTTTGTCGTGCCTGGGCCTCTTCACGTGAAAGGCTGACGATCTCTTTGAAGTTCACCAGAAAGCCGTTCCAGTCGTTGTCCTGCCTCTGGCTGCGCCACTGGTGTTCACATCTGGAGCCGGCCAATGATTTGGCCTTGACCAGGTCTGTGGGTATGCAGGTTGCCCAGCGATACTCGCGCTCCATCTCATTAATGGAGGCTGATTGCTCAGGAGTGGCTGGATGACTGCGGGCTTTTTCCAGCAGGTCGCCCAGGGCCGGGTCGGTCAACGTGTTGTGGTAAAGGGAACTCAGTTCAGCAATCGCTTCGGAACGGGCCTCGTTGCCGCGAGGGGGCATCATCACCAACTGGTCCCACTGCAGAAAGGTCAGGGCGTGTGCCAGATGAGAGAGGCGCTGGAAATGATCTTCGAGTTGTTTGTAAGGGGCGTCCATTGTGGTCAGCAGTTAGAATTAGGTCTGAGATGTTTGATTTCAGATCAGCACCTTATACATTTACCGGAGTGAATCAATGGAACGGGAAAATTTTGCCGGCGGGGCTATCCGAGCGTTGTGGTGCGGTGAATAATCTTGGACTAATCCAGGCTGGACGAAAAGAGGTGGCGGCATTAAAAAAGCGGAACCCCCAACCGCGTGGGCGATCAGGGGTTCTGCTTGTGGAGGAGGTTGTGGGAGAAGTACTGCTATATGGCTTCCTTGCCCTGTTCCCCGGTTCTGATTCTCATCACATCTTCAACCGGGAGGACGAAGATCTTGCCATCTCCGATTTTGCCGGTGTTGGCGGCATCGCGAATGGCGGTGACCACCTTGTCGACCAGATCGGAATCGATGATCAGTTCCACTTTGGTTTTGGGATTGAATTCCACCTTGTACTCAGCACCCCGATAGACTTCGGTATGCCCTTTCTGGCGACCGTATCCTTTTATCTCAGAGATGGTCATACCGGTGATGCCGAGCTCTGTGAGGGATTCCTTCACCTCTTCGAGCTTGAATGGCTTGATTATGGCTTCAACTTTTTTCATTTCTAACTCCTCCTATATCAGTCTTTGGTAAATTCAGGGTAGGCATCAAGACCGCATTCGGAGATGTCGCAGCCTTCCATTTCCTCTTCTTCGCTGACCCGTATGCCCATGATTGCTTTGATCACCAGCCAGGTGACGAAGCTGGTACCGAATACCCAGCCGAAGATCACGGCGGCGCCGATGACCTGGGCAACCAGTGAACCGTCAGGGTTGGTGAAAGATACAGCCAGCAGGCCCCAGATGCCGACAACGCCATGAACCGAGATGGCACCGACCGGATCGTCGATCTTGGCTTTGTCGAGCAAGACGATGGAACCAACGACAATCAGACCACCAATGGCACCGACTGCGGTAGCGAGCAGAGGACTCGGGGTAAGCGGTTCAGCGGTAATGGCTACCAGGCCGGCCAGGGCGCCGTTCAGCGCCATGGTGAGATCAGCTTTACCGAACCAGGCTCTGGAGAGCAGCAGGGCGGCAACAAGACCGCCGGCAGCGGCAGTGTTGGTGTTGACGAATATCAGAGATACCGCGTTGGCCTCTTCAATATTGGAGACCATCAGTTCCGAGCCGCCGTTGAATCCGAACCAGCCGAGCCAGAGGATGAAGGTACCCAACGTTGCCAGAGGCAGATTGGCACCAGGTATAGCGTTTACTCGTCCATCAGTGTATTTACCCTTACGGGCGCCGAGCAGCAGGACGCCGGCAATGGCCGCAGAGGCACCGCAGAGATGAACAACACCAGATCCTGCGAAATCCAGGAAGCCAAGCGCGTCGAGGAAGCCCCCGCCCCATTTCCAGTAACCCTGTACCGGGTAAATGAGACCAGTCATGACCACAGCGAAGATCAGGAAGGACCAGAGTTTCATGCGCTCAGCCACGGCACCTGAGACGATGGACATGGCGGTGGCCACAAAAACTACCTGGAAGAAGAAGTCTGACATGCCGGAGTAGTAAATGTCGCCACCACTCTTGAGCACATCGTCTACTGCGTTGTCAGCGCCGAGGAAGAAGCTGAGTCCGGGGATAACGCCGTTGGGACCGCCACCATACATAA
>CBFCWR010000130.1:0-8247 GCA_965601575.1 uncultured Desulfofustis sp.
GCGGACATCCAGATGGCTTTCGAGATGATGGAGGCGGTGCGCTATCTGCCCTATCTGAACGCCGACAGTACCGTCATCGTCAACACCCAGAAAATACTGCCGCCCTCCGTGGCGACCGGCCAGGCGGCTTACCCCGAAAACGTACTCGACGAGCTGATCAAAAGAGACATCAAGGTGATCGGCGTCGACGCCTTTACCATCGCCAAGGAGGCCGGCGAGGTCCGCACGGCCAACGTGGCCCTGGTCGGAGCTTTGTCCGTCCATCTCGATGTCGAGGCGGAACTGTTCGAGTCGATTATCGAGCAGCGCGTGCCGCAGCGGTTTCTGGAAGAGAATATGAAGGCATTTGCCGGCGGCCGAGCCGCCGGGGGAGAGTAAGCGGAGATTTCTTCAGGACAGGAGAGAAGAGTGATGTCGACAATTTATTGGGATGAGGAAATAGAAACCCTGCCGCGGGTCGGCCTCGAGTCGATCCAGTTGAAGCGGCTGCAGTCTTTAATCAACAGGGTTTACAGAAAAGTCGAACCCTATCGGGAGAAAATGATCGCTGCCGGGGTCAGGCCCGAAGACATACGGGGACTCGAAGATCTGCAGAAGCTGCCGTTTACCACCAAGGAGGATCTGCGGGAGAATTATCCCTTCGGGATGTTCACCATGGGGCTCGATGACATTGTCCGGGTCCACGCCTCCTCGGGTACCACCGGCAAGCCGACCGTGGTCGGCTACACCAGAAACGACATCGATACCTGGGCCAACATGATGGCCCGGGCCCTGGCCTGCGCCGGGGCCACCCGGGGCGATATGGTCCATAACGCTTACGGCTACGGGCTCTTTACCGGCGGTCTGGGGGCCCACTACGGGGCCGAAAAACTGGGGGCCACGGTCATTCCCGTATCCGGCGGCAACTCCAAGCGCCAGATCTCCATCATGAAGGATTTCGGCTCCACCATCCTGATGTCCACCCCCTCCTATGCGCTGAACCTGGCCGACGCCATGGATCGCATGGGCATCGATCCAATGTCGCTGTCTCTGCGGGTCGGCATCTTCGGGGCGGAACCGTGGAGCGAGAACATGCGCGAAGAGGTGGAGAACAAACTCAATCTGAAAGCGGTCGATATTTACGGTCTGTCCGAGGTCATCGGCCCCGGGGTCGCCCAGGAATGTCTGAATTCCAGCGGCGGGATGCACATCTTCGAGGATCACTTCCTGCCCGAAATCATCGACCCTGAAACCGGCAAGGTGATGGCTCCCGGCGAGCGGGGCGAGCTGGTCTTCACCACCTTGACCAAAGAGGCGTTTCCGGTGATTCGCTACCGGACCAAGGATATCACCAGCCTGCACTACGAGACCTGCACCTGCGGCCGCACCCTGGTGCGGATGGATAAGGTCACCGGCCGCTCCGACGACATGCTGATCATCAGGGGCGTCAACGTCTTCCCCTCCCAGGTCGAACACGTGCTCATGGGAATAGAAGGGGTGGAACCGCATTATCAGATCATCGTCGAGCGGGAAGGAACCATGGATACCATGACCGTCGAGGTCGAGGTCAGCGATTCCCTGTTCACCGATGAAATTAAAGGCCTCGAGGCGCTTACCAAACGTATAACCAGCGATGTCAAAGACATACTCGGGGTCACCTGCCGGGTCAAACTGGTAAACCCCCGCGCCATCCAGCGCAGTGAAGGAAAAGCGCAGCGTGTCATTGACAATCGTAAAATCTGAGTTCGGGAGAAGATCATGCGGGTAGAACAGATTGCGGTGTTTCTTGAAAACAAATCGGGACGCCTGGCTGAAATAACATCGATACTTGCAGAGAACAACATCAATATTCGCGCCCTGGCGGTGGCTGACACGGCTGATTTCGGCATCCTCAGACTGATCGTCGACAAGGTCGATGAGGCCGAGACGGCGCTCAAGGACAAAGGCTTCACGGTCGGCAAGACGACGGTGATCGCCGTCGAAGTTCCGGACCGGACCGGCGGGCTGGCCGAAGTGCTGGACTGCGTCCAGAAAATCGGGCTCAACGTCGAATACATGTATGCCTTCGTCAACAAGACCGGCGAGAATGCCGTGCTCATCTTCCGTTTTGACGATATGACCAGGGCAATCAACTCGCTGCAGGAAAATGGTTTTACCATTCTTGAAAGCAGCCAGGTGTACAATCTCTAATTACTGCACGTTGCCGGCAGTGGCTGAGCTCACTGCAGAGGGTTCTGGGAGCAGACCAAAGGCACGTCAGGCCGCTCTGAGCGGTGCAGCGTGCAGTCTTGGCAACAGCGATGTCGATGAGGTCGCGGCCAGGGGAACGAGGAGTTGGTGGACAAGATGATTTGGGACAAAAATGAGCAGATGGCCGCCGACGATCTGGCTGGACTGCAGCTCGACAGGCTGCAGAAGATAGTCGGGCGGGTGGCCACGCACGTTCCGTTTTACCGTAATAAATTCAAGGAAGATAAATTCGATCCGGCCTCGCTGGGCTCGCTCGACGACATCAGGCAGTTGCCTTTCACGACCAAACAGGATCTTCGCAACAACTACCCCTACGGCATGTTCGCCGTGCCCCTGCGCGACGTGGTCCGCATTCACTCATCTTCGGGCACCACCGGCATGGCCACGGTCGTCGGTTATACGCAAAATGATATCGACACCTGGTCGAACCTTATTGCCCGTATTCTGACGGCCGCCGGGGTCAGCACCCACGACGTGATCCAGATCGCCTTCGGCTACGGCCTGTTCACCGGCGGTTTCGGTCTGCATTACGGGGCGGAAAAGCTTGGCGCCTCGGTAATCCCGATCTCATCTGGCAACACCCGCAGACAGATTCAGATCATGCAGGATTTCAAGACCACCGCGCTGGTCTGCACGCCCTCTTATGCCCTGAAAATTGCGGATGTGATGATGGACCAGGGCATCAACCCCAATGGTCTGTCGCTCAAGTTCGGCCTGTTCGGGGCCGAACCCTGGTCCGAAAAGATGCGGCAGGAAATCAGCGAGCGTCTCGGTATCCTGGCCACCGACAACTACGGCCTGTCCGAAGTCATGGGCCCGGGGGTGGCCGGTGAATGCCAGTATTGCAACGGTCTGCACGTCAATGAAGATCATTTCCTCATGGAGATACTTGATCCCGCCACCCTGGAACCGGTCGAAAACGGAGAGGTCGGTGAGCTGGTGGTCACTACGCTCACCAAGGAAGCCTTCCCCGTGGTCCGCTATCGGACCAGGGACCTGACCAGGGTGCTGCCGGAGCCCTGTCCGTGCGGCAGGACCTTCAGGAGAATAGAGCGCATCACCGGGCGCACCGATGATATGCTGATCATCAAAGGCGTCAATGTCTTTCCGACCCAGATCGAATCGATCCTGTTCGACATCGAGGGCACCCAGCCTCACTATAACCTGGTCATCGAGCGGGAGAACAACGAGGACAAGGTCACGGTCCTGATCGAGGTGGTCGAATCGATCTTCTTCGACGAGATGAAAAAACAGAGGACCATGGTGGACCACATCAAGAAACGGCTGGCCTCGGAGCTCGGTGTCGGCGTCCATGTCAAGCTGGTCGAAGAGCGCAGCCTCGAGCGTTTCAACGGCAAGGGCGCCCGGGTCATCGACAAGCGTGAACTCTGATGAAGATTCGTTCCGACAATCGTGCTGCCGACCAATTGAGGCCCTTTGGAGTTGAGCAGGGTATCCAGCCCCAGGCCTATTCCTCCCTGCTGATCAAGACCGGAGCCACCCAGGTGATCTGTGCGGTCAGCCTCGAAGAGAAAGTTCCCCCGTTTTTAGAAGATGCCGCCATGGGCTGGATTACCGCCGAATATTCGATACTGCCGGGGGCTACTTCTTCGCGATACCGCCGGGAAACGGGTTCGAGATCGGGCAGGAGTATGGAAATTCAGCGCTTGATCGGCCGCAGCCTGAGGATGATGGTGGATCTCGAAGCGCTCGCGGGATTTACCCTGAGGGTCGACTGTGATGTCCTCAATGCCGACGGCGGCACCAGGACCGCCGCGATTACCGGTGGTGCGCTGGCCGTCAACGCAGCCATAGCCAGAATGGTAGCCGAAAACCGGCTCCCCGCGCTTCCCCGGCTGCAGCAGACGGCCGCAATCTCCGCCGGTCTTGTCGGCGGCATGGTGCTGCTCGATCTGGACTACCAGGAGGATTCCCAGGCCGATGCCGACGGAAATTTCGTCATGGCCGGCGGCCGCTGGGTGGAAATTCAAGTAACCGCGGAATCGGCCCCGATCAGTGATGAGCAGTTCGAGACCATCAGGCACTATGCGGCCAAAGGCATCGCCGAATTGAACGCCTTGTGGGACACCGTATCCTAGCGCTCGTTGTCCAATGATCAGTGGTACCAGGGAATGGGCGGTGGCCGAGATCAACTGCAGTGTCGGGTGCCCCCACGATTGCCGCTACTGTTATGCCCGGGTGGCTGCACTGAAAAAAGGGCTTATCGATTCCGCCTCGGACTGGACCCGATCCCGGATCATTGACTCTGAAGTGAAGTCAAGCCGGCCGCGCTACGGCGGCCAGGTGATGTTTCCGACCGCTCACGATATTGTCGAAGACAACCTTGAAGAGGCGCTGCAGGTGATGAGCCGTCTGCTCGAGGCTGACAACCAATTACTGATCGTCTCCAAGCCCTCACGGGTCTGCATCGAGCAGATCTGCGACCGGTTCTTCGCGCAGCGGAGCCAGATTCTGTTCCGCTTCACCATCACCAGCAGGAACGACCACATCCTGGGGGTCTGGGAACCTGGCGCTCCTGACTACCAGGAGCGGTTGGAAAGCTTGCAGCTGGCGTCTAAGAGGGGATTTCAGACCTCGGTCAGCATCGAGCCGATGCTGGATCTCGAAGATGTGCGGGGAATGATTGATGAGATCGAACCCTATGTCAGCCACTCGATCTGGGTCGGCAAGCTGAATCGCATAGAGGAGCGGGTGAAGATCGACTCCGGTGAGGTCGCCGCCGAGGTCGAACGAATCAGAAATGAACAGCAGGACCGGAACATCATTGACCTCTACGAGGCCTTGAAGGGGCGCTCGCTGATCAGATGGAAAGAATCCGTCAAACTGGTCGTCGGACTCCCCCTGGCCACCGAGAGTGGGCTCGATATCTGAGGAGGCAAATAGAATGCGAAAAAGACAACAAGAAATCACCAGCAGGGATAGAGTGGATGAGATTCTGGACCGCTGCCGGGTGGGCAGAATTGCCACCCACGGTGCCGACGGCTATCCCTACATCACCCCGCTGAACTATGTCTATCATGACGGCTCCATCTACTTTCACTGCGCCCGATCGGGAGAAAAACTGGACAATCTGAAGCGCGATTCCCGGGTCTGTTTCGAAGTGGATATTCCACTTGCCTATCTCGATCTCGACTATTATGGTGATAACCCTGAGAGCTGCGGGGTGACACAGTTTTATCACAGCGTCGTCATTCGGGGCCGAGCCGAGATCGTCAAGGACATCGATGAGAAAACGGCAGCGCTCGCGGCCCTGGTGGCGAGTCATGAACCGGATGGCCGTGTTTTTAAGAAAATTACCGCAGAGACCAAGGCGGTCAGCCTCTGTGAAGTGGTGGCAGTGAGAATTGAGAGGATCAGCGGCAAAAGCGGGCTGGCCCAGAAGAAAAGTGATGAGGAGAAGCGGGCGCTGAGCACCTTCCTGAGAAACAGGGATCTGCCCGGCGATGCCGAAACAGCGAATCTCATCAGTGGCGAAGAGAGCCAGAACACATTGGATTGAGCGGAATTCGATCGGAGGGAGAGGGAGTTGGAAGCTATCAAGTCGACGGACAGCGAGATATTCGAGCTAATCACACAAGAGGAAAAGCGGCAGTATGACAAGATCAGGCTGATTGCCTCGGAAAATTACGTCTCCTCTGCGGTGCTCCAGGCCACCGGCACCATCTTGACCAATAAATATTCGGAGGGATACGCCGGCAAGCGCTATTACGAAGGTCAGCAGATCATCGACCGGATAGAGTGCCTCGCCATCGACCGGGCCCGGAAACTGTTTGGGGCCGAGCATATCAACGTCCAACCCTACTCCGGTTCGCCGGCCAACCTCGCCGTTTACCTGGCCTTTCTGAAGCCGGGTGATACCATCCTGGGAATGGCGCTGCCCCACGGGGGACATCTGACCCACGGTGCCGGCGTCAGTATCTCGGGGAAATATTTCAACGCCGTCAGCTATGAACTGAACCGAGATACCGGTCTGATCGACTACGAGGCCATCCGGGAACAGGCACTCTCCTGCCGGCCCAAAATGATCATCGCCGGCCATTCCGCGTACCCCAGACTGCTCGATTTTGAACGGTTCAGAGCCATCGCCGATGAATGCGGGGCGCTGCTCATGGTCGACATGGCCCACTTCGCCGGCCTGGTGGCCGGGGGAGCCCACCCATCACCGATCCCTTTTGCCGACGTGGTCACCACCACCACCCACAAATCCCTGCGCGGGCCTCGAGGAGCGATGATCCTCTGCAAGGACCAGTATGCGGCGGCGATCGACAAAGCGGTGTTTCCCGGCATGCAGGGGGGGCCCCACAACCACACCACGGCAGCCATGGCGGTGGCCTTCAAGGAAGCGGACTGCCAGGAGTTCAACGAATATGCCCACCAGGTAGTGAAGAATGGAAAGACCCTAGCAGAAACCATGAAGGGCAAAGGTTTCAACCTGATCACCGGGGGAACGGACAACCATCTGCTGCTGGTCGATCTCACCAGCAAGGGGATCGGCGGCAAACCCGCCGCCCGGGCGTTGGACCAGGCCGGTATTGTGGTCAACTACAACGCCATCCCGTTTGATCCCCGCAAGCCGAACAGCCCCAGTGGTATCAGATTGGGAACGGCGGCGGTGACTTCCCGCGGGTTCAAGGAAAAAGAGATGAGTCAGGTGGGAGAGTGGATCGATGCGGTCCTTTCCGATCCGGAGAATGAATCTCTTATGGCCCAGACAGCAAAGGACGTCGCCTCTTTTTGCAGCGCCTATCCGCCGCCGGGTATTACCCTCTGATCAATAAACCGAGATGTTCAGGCCTGAGGGAGCGGTGCGCTCGCCTTCAGCCTGCTGATGATGACGAAGGCCAGGGCGGCGCGCTCGTTTCTGGATAAATTTTTCTCCAGTTCTTCCAGCACGGCCTGTATCTTTTCCGAAGATCCCGGTTCTTGTTCAGTGAGCCGCCAGGCTTCGGCCATCTGCTGTTCATTGATGCAATGAACTGACTTGCCGCCCATCAGGGGGATCGAATCATGTGCCACAGCTCATCACCCCCTTGTCCAGTTCAGGAAAACCGGCGACACCAAAACTGGCGCCGCAGCCGCATGATGAATCGTTGCTCTGATTGTTGAAACGATAGCCGGCCGTGATCAGGTCGTCCGAGTAATCGATGACCAGCCCTAAAAGATAGGGGATGGACTCTATGTTGGAGACGATGTCGATGCCGTGGTGACTCTCCAGAACTTTTTCATCGTTCATCATCTCAGAGCCGATCTCGGCATCGTAGGTCATCCCGGCACAGCCTCCGGTTTTGACGATTACCCGGAGAAACTTCCCGTCCCCGGCCCCTTGGCTGCGAAGCATTTTATCTGCTTTCTCAGTAATAGATACCATGGTAAATCCTTTCGTTTATATTAAATATAAGCAGCTTGCAATCATGTACCACAATGTCGTACTCATATAATATGGCAGATTTTAAAAAGGGGAAGGTTCGTTTGTCAGGAAAAATGAAGACTGCGGAAAACCTCAGTCTAAAGAGCCAATTCGTCCAAAGCAATTGATTATCAATGCCAATTGTGGTAAGTGAATGCCGATGGCGGTATGCAATCGACTGCTGCCGTCTTCCCGATTTACCCAGGGATGTAAGCCCCCACCATCCATTTTCTGAGGAAAGGAGTGTTGTTATGAAAAAACTGCTAGTCACGTTGTTGATTTCCCTATTGTGCTTGCCTGGACTGGTCTCGGGCGCCGAAAAGAAAGATCCCCTTGCCGCCTGGCAGCCGAAGTTTGATCCCAGCGGGGCGGAATTCACCTATATTCTGTCCAACATTTCCCACCCGGTGATCGAGGGTGTGGCTGTAGGCTACAAAATCCGTGATAAAGTCTGGGAAAAGACCAACGGCCGCCTCTATGTCGATTATCGGCCGCTCGCCCAGCTCGGCGGTGAGAAAGACGTGATCTCGAAATTGAAGCTCGGTGCCGTGCACGGCATGCTCAGCTCCTCAGTGGCCGCCGCCAATGTC
>CBFCWR010000131.1:0-8198 GCA_965601575.1 uncultured Desulfofustis sp.
GGATTTCTGAATGAAGATGATCATGCGGGACTGGACTTGTACAGTGGAGAGATTCCCATCCGTTCTGCACGCTAAGTGCTCTCTTATTACTGCCCCCCTACCGGATCATCAATCACCTCGTGTAGACGTTGAAGCAGCATCTCCGGTCTCCAGATCAGAATGAACTGGGCATGGATGAGAAGTGTGCCGAAGCGTGCCTGGAGAATAAGTCGAAAAACTGTCAGAACATACTCAAACGCCGTGAGAACAGATTTCACAATGCTTTAGAACCTGAGATTTTTGAGCTTTAGCTACACATCGGGAGAAGGACCTTGGCCGCCGTTTACTGACGATCCTGAGTGGAAGGTAGTGTGCACTAATGTTGAATAATCTAATAAGGGCGCAAGACAGGCGCTCATACTTCGAAGTCGAAAGGTGGGGTGGGTCCGCTGAAATTTAGCAGGAAAAATGCCCTGACGGATAGTGGCCTTGAAGTAAAAATAGCTGAGCTACCATGAGTCAGTTGTTTCTTTTTCTGCTCATCATTTTGCCATCTTTAAATTCACCGACAAATTGCTGACCATTAGACCGGGTATAAATGCCTTGACCGTTCATTTGGTCATTTTTAAACTCCCCGACATATTTTTGGCCGTTAGGAAAAAGCAAGGTTCCTTGGCCGCTCATCATATCATCTGCAAACTCACCGATATACTTCTTGCCATCAGGAAAAGTCAAGGTACCCTGGCCGTTCATCTTGTCATCTCTGAACCCTCCGACATACTTCCTGCCATCGGGAAAGGTTAAGGTGCCTTGGCCGTATCTCTTATCATTTCTAAACTCACCACTGTACGTGCCGCCATCGGGAGATGTATACGTGCCTTGTCCGTTCCTCATATCATTGCGGAACTCTCCAACATACGTGCGACCGCCGGAATATGTATAAGTGCCTGTGCCGTGCATCTTATCGTTTTCAAACTCGCCGACATACTTCTGGCCATCAGGCCAGGTGTAGGTACCTTTACCACTTCTCTTGTAATCCTTGAACTCGCCGACATATTTCTCCCCACTGGGCACGGCGTAGACACCCTTGCCATCAGCACAATCACCTTCGATACATTCAGCGTGCATGGTGGAAACGTGGAAGAATACCAGAATGACAATTAGTACGTATTTCATTTTCTGCGATGGGGTTAAATTTTTCAGACCGAATGGTTTTATTGAATGAGCCTTTTGCAAAACTAAGATTTTCGTTCAAAATCAAGGCATGCAAGAAATTTTACCACAGGCATATGGTTGATATTCCGAGGATAAAATTTCGAGCATAACGCAGAGTTTGGGCGAAAAGATCGTTTTGCAAATGGCTCGAATGACAATATGCACTCGCTATAGCGTATCATTTCGGAGAACACCTATCAAAGGAAATCACTTCGATAAGAATCATTTTCGCACTAATGACGCACGCACGTATTCCATCATAAAAGTTGATGTGCATTACCCCTTCACGCAACTATCAAGGCTCAATATTCCGGCGTTTTCTGATCATCTTCAGTTCGGCGGCAGTTCTGTGCTACCGGGCCAAATCGAGATAACGTGTACAGAGGCGTTGTTTTTAAGCTCTTTTAAGGTATTATATTGGGCAATTTTCAAACCATAGTTTCGAACCAACAGATGAGGTTTCTATGCACCGACTACACACCGCCATTTTTGCTGCTATCCTGTTAGTTTCAATGTTTGGTTACTCCCGCGCCGTACAAGCTGATGAGGGCTTCGGTATCGATGTCAGAGCAGGTACCATGGGGGTGGGTGCCGAGATAAGTGCGTCTCTGTTTCCCCACACCAGGCTCAGAGGCGGCATCAATTATCTGATCTGGGAGTTTGACTCGACTATTGACGACGTCGACTATACCTTCGAACCCGAGTTCAATTCGATCTCGGCCTTGTTTGATGTACACCCGTTTGGCGGCGCTTTCTTTCTGAGCGGTGGTGTCTACTTCAACAACAATTCGGTCGGCGTGGAAGGCTCGCTGCCGCCGGAGAGCTTTCCAGCGCAGTATCAGGCCTTCGACTTTCTATCCGATTTTGTTTCCATCACCGGCGATGTAGAGTTCAATCCCGTAGCTCCCTATCTCGGTCTCGGCTGGCGCTCAAACAGCAACGATACCGGGTGGGGCATCGGTCTCGAACTGGGCGTCCTCTACCAGGGTGCGCCGGATGTGACGAACCTCAGGGTCAACGCACCCGTGGACGTAAATGATATCGCAGAGGTCCAGCGATTCCTGGCTGAGCAGGAGCAGGAGATTGAGGACGAATTGAGTTGGTTTCAGTGGTATCCAGTCGCTTCTCTTCTCCTCACATACCACTTTTAAGGAGTTAATCTTTCAGCCAATCTGTGCGTTGTGAGAGAAATTTTTTCCTCGACGTATCGACATATGCGCCTGCGGCAGAAATTTCTCTCATGCCTTCATTCTGCCCAACATATTTGCTTTTATTTCTAACTTTTTTATGGGGTACCTTCGTCCCCATTTGTGCAAATCAAAGAGAATTCTGATTAAGAGTTAAAGAGGAATTAAAGGGACACAATACTTAATTGTTAAATTCTACAATTAAGTATTGTGTCCCTTTAATTCATGTCCCTTTAATTCATGTCTTTCTAATTCAAAACGGCCAGAAGAGTGGAATCAAAAACATTCCAGCGGCAACCACGAAGAGGTTGAGCGGGATGCCCAACCTGAAGTAGTCGAGGAACCTGTAACCGCCCGGCACGAAGACCATCAGGTTGGTCTGGTAGCCTAAGGGCGAGGCGAAGCAGGCTGACGCGCCGAAACAGACTCCGATAATGAATGGTTTGGGGTCGACCCCGATGGACAGGGCCGTTGATACGGCGATGGGCAGCAGCAGAACCGCAGTGGCATTGTTGCTGAGAATCTGGGTGGAGATAGAGGTCAGGGCAATCATGCCTCCCAGAACGATCCCGGGAGACATGTCGCGAAACAGTCCCAGAAAGGCCTCGGCGTAAATGGTTGAGGCGCCGCTCTTCTCCATGGCCAGGCCCAGGGCAATGGTCCCGGCAATCAGCAATAATACATCCCCCTGCATGGCACGATAGGCGTCGCGCATCTGAAGACAGCCCGTGATGATCATCAGAAACGCGGCAATCAGTGCACAGGTCATGATATCGGCAAGGCCGAGAGCAGCAGTGCCGATCATGCAGATGAAATTGATCACCGCCCAGGCAGCTTTGCGCTTATGGACGATCTCCTCGTAGACATCCTCGATGATGAGGTAGTCCTTTTCCGATCGCAGTTCCTGGAGCTTTACATCTGAGCACCAGATCAGCAGGATATCGCCGGTTTTCAACCGAACATCGTAGAGCAGCCGTTCGGAGATGTGATGATCCTGTCGCTTCACGGCAATGATGTTGATATCCTTGTCCCTGGCAATTCTGGTGTTCTGCAGCCGCCGTCCTTTCAGGTCTGAACCGGGGGCGATCAGCAGTTCTACGACGATCGGGGCATTTTTCTGGGCACCGAGCGACAGGCCATTTTCCCTGAAGGGCAGTTCCACCCCATCTTCATGCAGGATTGCCACCAGATCGTTGAGTGATCCTTTGACCAGCAAAATATCTTCATCCTCCACCTTTTTCATGTCCCGTTCGGGGTGGTAGATACGGCCGCGGCTGATCAGTTCGATGACTTCGAGTTCGGTAAAATTCTCTTCAGAAAGGGCCTGGGGATGCTGACCGATCAATTTGCTGCCCGAACGTATTTTCAATTCGGCAAGATATCTGCGGTGATCGTCATCCCTGAGTTGGCAGATCGGGTTGGCAAGCCCCGGCAGAATCCTGGGCGCCACCATCATCAAAAACAGGATACCAACGGTGGCAATAGGTACTCCGACAACCGCGAGTTCGAACATGGAGATTGCTCCATAGCCGTGCTGAGCGCTGAGGTCGCTGATGATGATGTTGGTCGAGGTGCCGATGAGCGTACAGGTCCCCGCAAGAATAGAGGCATATGAGACCGGGATAAGAAATTTGGAAGGACTCAATCCCAACTCGCAGCACATGGCCATGACTACCGGGATGAAAAGAATGACCACAGGGGTGTTATTTATGAATGCCGAAGCGACGGCCACTGACACGAGAATCAAGGCAAGCGCGGCCGCAACATTTTTTTTTGCGACCCTGATGATCTGACGGCCAAGAAATTCGACCCCGCCGGTACGCATCAATCCCCTGCTGACAACAAACATTGCCCCCACAGTGATCACCGCCGGGTTGGCGAAACCTGATACTGCTTCGCGGGGTGTCAACAGCCCGCTGACAACGAGCACCACGATGATGCCCACAGCGGTGAGATCCACCGAGATCTTCTCTGTGATCAGCAGGTAAATAGTGACAACAAGAATCGCGGAAATAAGCCAGATATCCATGGCAGAAGGGAATATTTATCGAAAAGAAACAGGTAATTATTGATTCTTATGCAGCATTATAAGTATGAATCCGTATCAGGTAAGGAGGGTGCAAGGAATTGCAGTGCGCGGGGGCTCAATTAAATTGCCTTGCCATCAGCCGGAGTGCCGCTGCCACCTCAGGCTGAAACCAGCGCCTGGTCGACGCCCAACAAGCGGCACAGAAGTCCGTAGGTGAAGCCCCAAACAAAGTAATCGTCCATGGGGAATACCGGTCTGATCATACCAGGCAGGGGTTCTGCCATACGATGGTTGTTGAGATCCTTGAAGTCGTCGACGGCCAGCCACTCATGACGGGCAATCTCTTTCTCTTCGATGGTTATGGCCGGCTGTTCCGGGAGCCTGAATACATAGGGTTGGACCAGGATGGGCGTCTGCACGTTATGACCAGCCCGGGCTGGCGCGCAGGTTTGCTCCAGAGATTCGGGCGCAAGGAGGATACCGGTCTCCTCCTGGACCTCTCGTATGCAGGTCTGGTAGATGGTGGCGTCCCCGTTCTCTTTTCTGCCGCCAGGAAAGGCATAATGACCCGACCAGGGATCGTGCTCGTTCTCGTTTCTCTTAATGAGCAGTATCGATTCCTCGGGACGGCTGCAGACGATAATGCCCACCGCAGCTTCGGGGGCGGCTTTTAAAGATCCGGGAGTGTGGGAGACGGTTCCATAATTCATTGGTTAACACTATTCAATACCTCCCTCCATTGCAAGGTGGTTGTCGAATCTCGCCGATGACCAGCGCGGAAGAACAATTTTAACCGCCTATGATAACAGGGATGACGATTGGGTTTTATTTTTAGAAGCAAAAATGGTACATAACATCAGGAATAACAGGAATTATTATCAATTAGCGTTGATACATGGCGACATGGGTTCAAAGAGGTCAAGACGGTTCGGACTTATGTCGTCATTTATTTTTGTCGGCTTTGCCCCAGATTAGCGCCGGAGGTTCAATGTGAAAGACGTATATAAAGACTTTCAAAAGCATATCGAAACAACCATACCAAAAGACCGGATTATCACCGATCCCTTGAAAACAGTCGCGATCGGCTCCGATGCAAGTTTCTATCGGTTGATCCCGGAGATCATCATCGATGTGGAACACGAAGACGAAGTAAGAATCATCCTGCGTGAGGCCCGCAAGAGAAAACTGCCGGTCACTTTCAGGGCCGCCGGCACCAGCCTCTCCGGCCAGTCGATCACCGACTCCATCCTGGTCCGGCTGGGCCGGGGCTGGAGTGGTTACCGAATCTATGACGATGCCGGCCTCATCCAGTTGCAGCCAGGCATCATCGGCAGCTTCGCCAATCGGGAACTGGCGCCATTCGACCGCAAAATCGGCCCCGATCCAGCCTCTATCGACTCTGCCAAGATCGGCGGCATACTTGCCAACAACGCCAGCGGCATGTGCTGCGGGGTTGAGGAAAACAGCTACCGGACCATCTCTTCTGTACGACTGGTGCTGGTTGACGGCACGGTGGTGGACACCGGCGACGACAAAAGTATCGAACAATTCCGCCAGAGCCACGGTCATCTGCTCGACAAATTATCGGAGCTCCGCAACCGGGTACTGGCTGACGATGAACTGGCCGAGCGCATACGCTACAAGTTCAAGATCAAGAATACCACCGGCTACAGCCTGAACGCCCTGGTCGACTACGAGGATCCGATCGATATCATGACACGGCTGATGGTAGGCTCCGAGGGCACCCTGGCCTTCATCTCTGACTCGATCTTCAAAACCGTGGTCGAGCATCGCCACAAAGCCTCTGCTTTGATTCTCTTCAAAAACGTCGAAGACGCCTGCCGGGCCATACCGATTCTGCGCACCCAGCCGGTGGCCGCCGCTGAGCTCATGGACCGGGCCAGCCTGGCTTCGGTCGAAGGTAAGGAGGGTATGCCCGATTACCTCAAAGGCCTCGATAAGACGGTCACCGCCCTGCTGGTGGAGACACGCACCAACAACGAAGAGGAGTTGGCCGGCCAGGTCGCATCGGTTACCGCTTCACTGGCTGAATTCGACACGGTGACACCGATCGAGTTCACTTCTGTTCCGGCGGAATATCAGGCGCTCTGGAAAGTACGCAAGGGGTTGTTTACCGCGGTGGGTGCAGTGCGTGAGACCGGTACCACGGTCATCATCGAGGACGTCGCCTTTGCCACCGAACACCTGGCCGATGCTGCCCTTGAACTACAGCGATTATTTATTAAATACCATTACGACGAAGCCATAATTTTCGGCCACGCTTTCGAGGGCAACCTGCACTTCGTCTTCACCCAGGATTTTTCGATTCAAAGCGAGGTGGCACGCTACCGTGATTTCATGGACGAAGTGGTCAACATGGTGGTCGACACCTACGATGGCTCCCTCAAGGCCGAGCACGGTACCGGCAGGAACATGGCGCCATTTGTCGAGAAAGAATGGGGTACCGCAGCTTACGAGCTGATGAAGGAGATCAAGGACATCTTCGACCCCGACTGCCTCCTCAACCCCGGCGTCATTCTAAACGACGACGCCGAGACTCATGTAAAGAATCTCAAACCGCTGCCCGCCACCCACGAGATCGCCGACAAATGCATCGAGTGCGGCTTTTGCGAACCGGTTTGTCCATCGAGGGATTTGAGCTTCACGCCTCGCCAGCGGATTGCCGGCCGGCGGGAAATCAGCCGCAGGCTGGACGCGGAGGGCACGACCAGGGACGTGAAGCGTTTCGCCACACGCTACCAGTATCCCGGCATGGACACCTGCGCCGCCGATGGACTTTGCGCCACCCGCTGCCCGGTCGGCATCGATACGGGCAAAATGGTCAAGGCGCTGCGCGACGAATCGCACGGTCCGCTGGCCCAGAAAATCGCCGGCCAAGTCGGCTCCCATTTCAGCAAGGTCGCCCGTTCCATCGGTCCGGTGCTGAACGTGGTCGACGGCGTCCACAAACACACCTCGACCGCGTTCATGGACACCGCCTCCCGGATCGCCAGAACAGCAACCCTGAACAACCTTCCGCTCTGGAATCGGGAAATGCCCACCGGCTCGGACAAGATAAAAAACAGGCCGATAAACTTGTCCAACCCGCTCAAGGTGGTTTATTTCCCCAGTTGCGCCTCTCGAGCCATGGGGGGGCCGTCTCGCCATGACGAGGAACGCACCGATCTTCCGGATAAGACTAAATCTCTGCTGAAAAAAAGTGGGTATGAAGTCATCTATCCGGAAAAATTCGATAGTCTCTGCTGCGGCCAGGCATTTGAGAGCAAGGGCTTTCTGGAAGAGGCGGACAGAAAGTCCGCGGAACTTTCCCACCGGCTGCTGGCGGCGTCGAAAAACGGGGAAATACCAGTATTGTGCGACACCAGCCCCTGTCTGCAGCGTATGAAGCTGACCGTCGACGAGCGTCTTAAACTCTACGAACCAATCGAATTCGTCCTGCAATTTTTAATGGACAGGCTCAAATTCTCCCGTAAGGAGACGACGATCGCCGTCCACCCAACCTGTTCCACCCGCAAGATGGGACTCGAAGGCAGGCTGCTGGAACTGGCTGAACGCTGCGCCACTCGGGTAGTCTGGCCAGAAGAGGTATTCTGTTGCGGATTTGCCGGCGATCGGGGATTCAATTTTCCCGAACTTAACGAATCGGCCCTGCATGGTCTCGAGGAGCATGTCTGCGGCTGCGAGGCGGGCTATTCAACCTCTAAGACCTGCGAGATCGGCCTGTCGCTGCATGCGGGAATCCCTTACCGCTCGATTCTCTATCTGGT
>CBFCWR010000132.1:0-8188 GCA_965601575.1 uncultured Desulfofustis sp.
AACTAAGATTTTCGTTCAAAATCAAACCATGCGAGAAATTTTACCACAGGCATATGGTTGATATTCCGAGGATAAAATTTCGAGCATAACGCAGAGTTTGGGCGAAAAGATCGTTTTGCAAATGGCTCAAGAAGATAACAAACCACGGAGTCAGCAGAATAGTGCTCTCGATGAGCCGCCGGCCTGAGCCAGCTGCCAGTTGTCAATGGAGCCCGGTGGAGAGCTTATCAGGCGGGTCAATTCGGAGCTTCTTCATCCTGTACTGCAGGGTCGAGCGGGGAATTCCAAGCAGCCTGGCGGCACCACGCTTGCCGCCAACCACCCCACCCGTGGCGGCCAGGGCCTGGAGAATGTGGTCGCGTTCCGCCTGGTCGCGTGTGGCGAAATCCTCGAGCTGACCGACGCTGGACATGGTTACCGGGAAGGTGCGCTTGATCTCGGACTCATTGACCAGGGAGCCCGGCTTCAGGATGATCAGCCGCTTGACCATATTTTTCAGCTCCCGGACGTTGCCGGGCCAGTTGTAGCCGCGCAGAAAGTCGATGGCATCGTCGGTGTAGACCGGCGCCGGACGATTCATACGTTCGGACTCGGAGGCATTGATACTGTTGATCAGCAATGGGATATCATCGAGACGCTCGCGCAGCGGTGGCACGTTGATGGTGACCGTTTCCAGCCGGTAGAAGAGATCCTGCCTGAACTGACCTGCCTTGACGCTTTCGATCAGGTTCTTGTTGGTGGCGGCAATAATCCGGGCGTCTATATCGGTGGAGGTCGACTCCCCTACCCGCTCTATTCTCTTGTCCTGAAGTACCTGCAGCAGTTTGGCCTGAAGTGCCAGGGGTAGATCCCCAACCTCGTCCAGGAAAATAGTGCCGCCGTCAGCCAGCTCGAAGCGGCCGAGGCGCTGGCGATCTGCACCGGTAAACGCCCCTTTGGCGTGGCCGAACAGTTCACTCTCGAACAGCGACGAGGTAAGCCCGGGGCAGTTCGTCTTGACGAACAGGTTGTCCCGCCGTTCGCTGCGGTCGTGAATCAATCGGCTCAGAAAGTCCTTGCCGGTCCCCGTCTCGCCAGTGATCAGGATGGTTTCGTCAGTGGCGGCAACCTGGTCGACGATTTCCATGATCCGGTTCATCTGGGATGAGGCGAAAAAGAAATCGGTGGACTGATGCTCACGTCCATGGGTGAGTAAAAACTGTTTTTCTTCCAGCAGGTGCTGGTTCGAGTTTTTCAGCGAGGTATAGGCCAGCATATTCTCGACGGCGATGGCGATCTGCAGCGACAGGGCCTGGAGCAATTCGGTCAGTTCGGTGATGCCGTCCGGGGCAATACGATAGCTGAAATGAATGGTCCCCAGCAGCTGGTCCCTGACAATCATCGGAAATACCATGGTCGATTTCAGACCGGCTTTTACCAGTTCACCGACTGAACTCAGATCGGTATAGCGGGTCAGATCGTCAAAGATCACCGGCTGCCTCGACTGGATTGCCATCCGGGCGATCGCCCCGTCCGCCAGCGGTCTCGATTTACGGGCTACGCTACCGGATGGCTGAATGCCGTCGGCAGCGGCGAAATAGGTGATAGTGTGCAGTTTTGAATCGTAGAGAATGATGCAGAGCCGATCATAGGAAAAATGGCGCTGCAGTTCTTTGGAAAGGGCGGTGAACAGGTCTTCCCTGTTTTTGCAGGTAACGATGGCATTGTTGAGTTCGAGCAGGATCTTGTAGCGAATCTCACTGCTCCAGCGGGAGTTCGACGCCGGTTTTTCAAGATATGAATGCATCATGGTCTATGGATAGCCGGACCGTGCCGAAAAAACAAGCCCAAAATTGGGCGCAATGATTAATATTGGGCGTCATTTTTCGGCACCTGTTCGTGGTAATTATCTTTAACTGCCTCTTTTCGCCATCTTACTGGCGAGACGATTATTGGCCCGTCAATTGCTACATATCTACTTGTTCTTTAAAAAGGGGAAAAGGTATGGAGCTGGATCTTAAATACGGAACCGGAACCATCAAGGTTCACATCCCGGAATCTGCACAGGCCCGGGTTCTGGAGCCGAATCATCTGGATCCGGTCGATTCGGTCGAACAGGAATTAAGCAGCGCCCTTTCCGGCCTCAAAGCCCCTGATTCCCAACTGAGTGTTCGACTCGCACAGGCAGCGACCGTGGCAATTGCCATTCCCGACGAGACCCGTCCCCTGCCGGTCAAAAAAATTCTGCCAACGCTGCTCGACTACATTTTTAACACCGCACCCAGCCTCGAGCCGGCCTCTGTAACCATATTAGTCGGCGGTGGCCTGCACCCGCCCCTCGACGAAGCGACCTTGAGCCGACTGGCACCGCCTGACATTGCCCAAGGCTGCCCGGTCAGAGGTCACGATGCCAACCAGAGTCCCATGGTCGATTATGGCCACACCAGTCGCGGCACTCCGGTTCGAATAAACTCTCTGATGGCCGATGCCGACTTCAAGATCGTCGTGGGCCAGATCGACCCCCATCAGTTCGTCGGATTTACCGGTGGCTCCAAGGGAATCATTATCGGCTGCGGCAGCGCGGCCACCATCGAGCACAACCACTCATTGATGTTTCACGAACGGGCCCAGGTGGGCATTCTGCATGGCAACCCTGTCCGGGAAGATCTCAACGAGGCCGGGGAAATGGTGGACATCGATCTGGCGGTTAATTTCATCATGGCACCGTCCAAAGAAGTGGTACAGGTGCTGGCCGGCGATCCTCTGCAGATGCTGCTCGAAGGCGCCAATACATGCGCAGCGCTTTACGGCGTGGCAATCGAGGACAAGTTCGATATCGTCGTCGCCAGTTGCGGCGGCTATCCCAAGGATATCTGCCTCTACCAGGCTCAGAAGGGCCTTAACCTGGCCTCGCAGGCAGTCAAAAAAGGCGGACACATTCTTCTATTGGCCGCTTCAACCCAGGGCGTGGGGGACGATGTCTACTTCGATTACGTGTCGCAGTTCACCAGCCCTGAAGAAGTACTGACCGATTTCAAAGAACAGGGATTCAGGATGGGGGCCCACAAAGCCTACCTGTTCGGCCGCACCCTCAACGAATATGACGTGGCCGTGAGCAGTGAACTTGATGCGGGGGTGCTGCATACCTGTCACCTGCGGGCGGCTGATCCCTCCAAGGTGGTTGGCGAGTGGGTGGAGAACTTTGACGGAAGCCCGAGGGTCGGGGTGATCCCCAATGCCAATACAACCTATTTTTACCGCCCTGGAACCTGAAATGAAGAATTCAACCGGTGCTGACTCAAGACAAGGTGCCGGAGGATAAGAGGAACGCTTTCAGACGAAAGCTCATACAAATGAACCGAGAGTGGAGTGAAGCCGTCAAGGCCGCCGTATGACTCGATTCATAAATTAAGGGGAACCATTCAAAATTATCATTTTGCAACGCTCCCAAAACAAACGTAGGAGGATTACATGGCTATCGATTTTTTAGTACACGAGGCTGCCGACGGTGTTGGCGTCGCAGTTGTCGAGGGATTGTCAGCCGGACAGGAAATCACCGGCTGGGTAATGAAAGAAGATGAGACGATGACCATCAAGCTGCTCAACGATATTCCGATCGGACACAAGGTAGCTCTGCAGGATTACCAGGAGGGCGACACGGTAATAAAGTACAACACCGATATCGGCAAAGTCGTCGCCCCGATCAAGAAAGGCGAACATCTTCACGTACATAACGTCAAAACAAAGAGGTGGTAATCATGGAAAGCAAATTTATGGGATATCGCCGTGAAAACGGCCGGGTTGGTGTTCGCAACCATGTGATCATTCTACCGCTGGATGATCTGTCAAATTCGGCATGTGAAGCAGTGGCCAACAACGTCAAAGGCACAATGGCCATTCCGCATCCCTATGGACGCCTGCAGTTTGGTGAAGACCTGGAACTTCATTTCCGGACCCTGATCGGCACCGGCTGCAACCCCAACGTTGCCGCGGTAATCGTTATCGGCATCGAGCCCCAGTGGACCGACCGCATCGTCCAGGGCATCGCCAAAACCGGCAAACCGGTTACCGGCTTCGCCATCGAGCAAAACGGCGATTTCAACACCATCTGCGCGGCCTCCAAGAAAGCAAAAGAATACATGCATCAGTGCAGCGAGTATCAGCGGGTCGAGTGCGATGTGAGCGAACTCTGGGTTTCCACCAAATGCGGGGAGTCCGACACCACCTCCGGCATCGCCACCAACCCCACCGTCGGCAACGCTTACGACAAGCTCTATGAGAACGGCAACACCATTTTGTTTGGCGAGACCACCGAGTTGACCGGCGGCGAGCATCTGGTGCTCGAGCGTTGTGCCAACGACCAGGTGCGCAAGGACTTCCAGTTCTATTTCGATCGCTATGCCAAGATCGTCGATGACCACAAAACCAGCGACCTGTCCGACTCCCAGCCAACCAAGGGTAACATTGAAGGCGGACTGACCACGATCGAGGAAAAAGCGTTGGGCAACATCCAGAAGATTGGTACCAAGGCTCCCGTGGTGGGCGCCCTGGAAAAGGCCGTCGAACCTTCTGGCCCAGGGCTGTGGTTCCAGGATTCATCTTCTGCCGCTGCCGAGCAGGTCACCCTCTGCGCCGCTTCGGGATTCGTCGTCCACTTCTTCCCGACCGGCCAGGGCAACATCATCGGCAACCCGATTCTGCCGGTCATCAAGCTCTGCTCGAATCCGCGCACCCTGCGGACCATGTCCGAGCATTTCGACGTCGATGTATCGGGCCTGCTGCGCCGTGATATGAATATGGACCAGGCTGGCGACGCGCTTCTTGAAATGATGGTGCGGACAGCCAACGGCAGAATGACGGCAGCCGAGGTACTCGGTCACCGTGAATTTGTTCTGACCAAACTGTATGAGAGTGCATAAACAACCTCAGAGCTATGGCTACCGAAGACCTGCACCCCAGGTCTTCGGTAGCATGTCCATTAATTACTGAACTAAGGGGGAAGGACACATGAAAGCAAGATTCAAGGTAATTACCGTCATTTTTCTGACGGCACTCATGGCAATGGCCGGATCGGCCGTAATGGCTGACGACTATCCGAGCAAAGGGGTCAACTACGTCATCCCCTTCGGACCGGGCGGTGAATCCGATATTACCGCCCGCCACCAGCAGCCCTTCTTCAAGGAGCTCTTCGGACAGGACCTGATCATTTCCTATAAACCCGGCGGCGGCGGTGCCGTGGGCTGGGCCCAGCTCAACAAGATGAAAGGCGACGGCTACAATATCATGGGCATCAACCTGCCCCACATCATCGTCAAGCCGAATCAGAAGGATGTCGGTTTCACCACCGAGGGCATCACCGGGGTCTACATGTTCCACTACACCCCGGATGCCATCGTGGTTACCAACGACAGCCAGTTCAAGACGCTTGATGATCTGATTGCCTACGCCAAGGAGAATCCCGGTAAAATTACCTTCTCGGGTTCAGGCAAGGGAACGGCCAACCACCTCGCTCAGCTTCGTTTCGACAAGATGGCCGGCATCAAGACCACCTACGTGGCCTTCAAAGGTACGGGTGCGGCGGTTACCGCACTGCTCGGCAAACAGGTAATGGCTGAATGGGGGTACACCTCGGTCGGTGCCAAGCAGGCCGAAAAGGCCCGCATGCTGGCCGTGGCCATGGAAGAGCGTCATCCCGAGTTCCCCGATGTACCGACCTTCAAGGAATTGGGCTTTGACCTGATCTCCGGCGCCTTCCGCGGCATTGCGGTACCCAAGTCAACGCCGGAGGAGATCCGCATGAAACTCTCCGACATGATCGGTCAGATCAACGCCGATCCTGAGTTCCGCAAGCGCATGGAGGCCGATGGTATGGCCCTGCTCGACGTCGATTACAAGGGGTACCAGGCGTTTATCGATGAGCAGGCAAAAGTCATGTTGGAAGCGGCACGCGAAGCCAACATTATCCAATAGGATAATTGATCGGCAGAGTTGACATTTGACTCTGCAATAACCGGTGATCCGGGAGTACGGTTAGTAGTTTCGACTCCCGGCTGTTTCTGCTGAACAAGACCTGTAACCATGGCACACCATGGTTACAGGTTACCCCTTACCCCTATGGTGTGCGGAGGTTGGAACGCTGATTAATGCCAGGCATTGACTACCTACTTGCAGCTCTGACACCGCTTAATGTGTTACTCGCCCTGGGCGGTGTTGTCGCCGGCACGGTGATCGGCTCCCTGCCGGGGCTGACCGCGACCATGGCGGTGGCGGTTCTGGTGCCAATCACCTTTTCGATGGAGCCCACTTCTGCCTTGATCATGATGGGGGCGATATATACCGGTGCAATCTATGGCGGCGCCTACGCCGCCATTCTGCTCAATACCCCGGGCACCCCGTCAGCCATCGCCACCACCTTCGACGGCTTCCCACTGGCCAAAAAGGGACAGGGGGACCTGGCCATTTCGATTGCCTGTATCGCTTCGGTTACCGGAGGACTGGTGGGTGCCACCTTCCTGTTGCTGCTGGCGCCGCCACTGGCCGAAATCGCCCTGGCCTTCGGCCCTGTGGAGTATTTCTGGCTGGCAATTTTCGGACTCACCCTTATTTCTGCACTCTCCGAGGGAAATCTCATCAAAGGGCTGATCGGTGCCTGTTTCGGCCTGCTGCTCGCCTGTGTGGGGATTGCCGAAATCAGCGCCGACGTGCGCTTTGTCTTCGGCAGCCAGGTACTGCTGGGTGGCATCGAGACGGTCACCGCGCTGATCGGCCTCTACTGCATCCCGGTGCTGATCGATCTGGTGGCCACCCCGGACCGGCATCTCAAGGTCGATCACAAACCCCGCGGTTTCCGCTTCCTCGAAGCGCTGGCCCTGTCCTGGAAGGCCAAGTTCAGCCTGTTGCGCAGCTCGGTCATTGGAACCCTGGTCGGCATCCTGCCCGGAGCCGGCGGCTCCATTGCCGGTCTGGTCGCCTATACCGAAGCTCGCCGCACCTCGAAAAACAGCCACAATTTCGGTAAAGGCGAACCTGAGGGGGTAATGGCCACCGAATCGGCTAACAACGCCACCGTTGGGGGCGGCTTTATCCCGACCCTGGTGCTCGGTATTCCCGGCACCCCCCCGGATGCGGTCATCCTCGGTGCCCTGCTGATCCAGGGCATCAGAACAGGCCCGAGCCTGTTCACCGAAAAAGCATCCATCGTCTTTACTTTTATTTACGGGCTCTACCTGGCCACTTTCCTGATGCTGCCGGTGGGACTGGTGATCGGGCGCTACGCCTACCAGACCATTATCACCGTACCCAAAGCGCTGCTGGTACCGACCGTGGCCTTCATGACCATGATCGGCACCTACGCGATCCGCAACTCCATATCAGATGTGATCATCATGATCGTGCTTGGGGTGATCGGCTGGATCCTCAACCGTTTCGGATTCAGCCCGTCCCCGATCGTACTGGGACTTATCCTGGGCCGCATCGCTGAGCAGGGGTTCGTGCAGGCCTGGACCATTGGTGCGGCTACCGGGGAACTGGGCAAGATGTTCTTCGGCCGGCCCATCAGTCTGGCTATCATCGCCTTCATACTGTTATCACTGTTCTACCCGCTCATCCGCACTCGTTTAAAAAAAGCAGAGCCGGAGGTGCCCGATGACAACTGACCGCCACAATCCGCTGCAGCGCGACACGTCCTCGATTGGCATGGGGTGTCTGTTCATTCTCATCGCCGTGGTTTTTCTCTGGGACACGACCAATATGCTTGATTCTGATTCCTATGTCTTTCCCCGGGCAGTCGCCATCGCCATGATCGTCCTCAGCCTGGTGCTGATTTTCTGGCATCTGATCACACCGCGACTCGAACCGGAGCACGCCGTTGTCCAGGCTTCAACCATACGCCGGGTAGCACTGGTGGCTGCGATGCTGGTAGGCTGTCTGGCCATGCCCTGGCTCGGTTTTCTGATTCCGGGAATCATGACCTTCTTTTTGCTGATGTATATCGGAATGTACGACGAGTGGTCAATGAAGCGAAAAATACTCTACCCGCTTATTGCGGTGGCTATAGTATTTGGATTTTACACACTTTTTGGAAACCTGCTGCAGGTACCTTTACCTGTGGGATCTTTTTTCGAGTAGGAGATTTATTCTGCTTATCAGTTGATGGAGGAATGCAATGGCACATGGTTATAACGGGAAGATTCTCGTCGTCGATTTAACT
>CBFCWR010000133.1:0-8078 GCA_965601575.1 uncultured Desulfofustis sp.
TTTTCCACCATGTCGATGGCGTCAAACGGGCACGCCTCGGCACACTCGCCTAAACCGATACAGGCGTACTGGCAGGCTGAAGGCCCCCCATAGCCAAGGTTTGCGGCGGTACAGGAAGAAAAACCGATATAACGATGCTTATGGCTCACCCTGCCTTCGATCCTCGAGCAGCGCACCACCGCCATGGTGTCCTCGACCGCGGTCATTTTCTTGCCGGTCAGCGAAGCCACTCTCTCAGCCACTGCCTCCTTGCCGGGAAAGCAGAGGTTCGGGGGTACATCAGGGTCGGTAACCACCTCGATGGCATACCCCTCGCACCCGGGATAACCACAGCCGCCGCAGTTGGCCAACGGTAATGATTCGAGAACTTCCTCGATCACCGGGTTGGATTCCACCGCGAATTTATGGGCTGCCAGAGCAAGGCCAATGCCGAAAAACAGGCCAATACAGCCGAGAAGAACGAGACCGCCAATGGCCAGTTTGATCAATTCAGGATCCATAATGTTCACTACTCCTGTTCAGACAATAATTCACGCACACTGCTCAAAACAACTGCAGTCCGGAAAAACCCAAGAAGGCCATGGCAAACTGGCCGGCCACGATAAATGCGATCGGCAGTCCCTTGAACGACGGCGGCACCTTGGCCAGCTCGACTCGCTCACTCACCGAACTCATCAGGTAGAGGGCCAGAAGGAAACCGCCTCCAGCGCCCAGACTCAGCATAAATGTTTCAAAGTAGTTGTAGTTATTACTGGCCATTAGCAGCGGCACGGCGATGATTACGCAGTTGGCGATGACCAGCACAAGGTAGACGCCGAATGATTTAAAGAGCATCGGGTTCACCTTGCGCAATACCGTATCAACGGCCTGGACCGTCAACGAGGTGAGGCCGATGAAAATGACGATCTGCAGGTAGTCCAGACTGAACGGCTTGAGCACATATTGGTAGAGAACCCAGCTCATGGATACGGCCACGACGATGACGATGGTGAAGACCACTCCCATGCCCTTGGCAGTCTCTTTACGTTTGGCGGTGCCGAAGAAGACGCAGAGACCCAAATACTTGGTAAAAACAAAATTATTGATGATCAGCGCCGACAGAAGAATTGTCAACAGATAACCGAGATAGGGTTTGCTGACCGAAAAGGTGCTCTGCTCTACCCCGCCGATGCCTGTCGCCGTGACGATATGTTTTGCTGTCGTGTTGAGCGGATCGGCAAAGCTCAGCACCGCCTCAGTTGCATCGCTGGATATGCTCACTGCGGTTATCGGCAGCCGAATATCGGGATCTGATTCCTCGTATACGGTATAATTCGCGGGATCGCCGGCAACCTCGCGGTCAACCGGTATACTGAACTGCACCACGATCTCGTTTTCAGCCCCGAATTCGGTGTCCGACACCAGACCTGCGGCCGTAGCAAGGCCGCCTAGTCCAACCAGCAGGCTAAACAGAACCCCGACACTTATTTTAGCTAGCCGTCTCATAATCTACCTCTTTTTGCGCTCTGCATAATAGGTTTCGATCCAGTTGAAAAAACCCATCATCAAGCCGACCACGAAAAACCCGGCACTCGGCAGAATGAAAAACAGCAGCGGTTTGAAGCCGAGCACGTCATAACCCAAAATAGCTCCCGAGCCGAGCAGTTCCCGGACAAAGCCGATGACCACCATACCCACCATGAAACCGAGCCCCATCCCCAGGCCGTCCCAGAACGACGATTTCACCGGTTCCTTACAGGCAAACATTTCCAGACGCATGGTGATAATCGCGAAGGCGACGATGATCTTGACGAAAATTCCCATTTTGGCATAGGCCGCCGGGAAATATGCCGCCAGACCCAAATCGATTACCGTGACCCAGGTGGCAATGGTCAAGGTGTAGGTCGGAATGCGGATCCTCGGGTGAATGAAATTTTTCAGCAGCGAGATGGTGACACTGGAAAATACCTGGACGAACAGGACCGCCGTGCCAAGCATCAGGCCATTGACCACGGTGGTCGAAATACCCACCGCGGGGCACATGGAAAGAGCCAATTTAAAAATTGGATTTTCCTTGAGAATGCCGTTTGCTACGAGCTGAAAACTGGACTTGTCTGTAGCCACAATCTATTCCTCATCTATTGATTAAAACGGGACGCCGATCTGCTCTTTTTCCAGTACCTGCTCGAGGGTTTCGAGACGGTAGGCGAATTTTTTGGTCATCCCTCTGATCCCCGAAGTAACCGCATCGGATGATATGGTCGAACCGGTGATCGCATAAATATCGCTATCGCTGTACTGCAGCATGATCTGTTCGGCGGCCGCTGCCTCGATTTTACCCTCAAGTGCATTGTAGTATTCGTCCGGCAGGGGTTCTTTCACCACCTGAAGCTGCTTGATTTTTTCAAACGGCTTACGTTTAAACTGATTCTTGAAGTAGTCCTGTTCAATTTCCGCCCCGAGGCCTGGGTCCTCCTCGTGCTCCATCACCTCGAAGCCGATAATCGAGTAGGCCGGGTCGAGCGCCAGTATTATATGGATGTTGGTCTTGTAGCCCGGGAACTTACCGGCAAGCAGGTATGCCTGTCGGTTTTCGTCTTCGGTGACGACCATCACCTGGTCAACGAAGCGTGCCGTTTTGGACGATCCCAGAGCCGCCTGCACGGCAGCGTCCCGATCGCCCTGTTCACGAGCTTTTTCTTCGGTCAACGGAATGACGGTGGTGTCGAGAAAATCTCCCTCGAGACCGAGTTGAACGAAACTGAAACCTGCATCTTCCCCATGATGGCCGGTGGGCAGCAGATAGCCGATCGACTGGTTGACACCGTCTGAGACGATATATCGGAAGATCTCGTGCAGAGCCAACCCCTCTGCTGATTCCTGGTCGTCGCTAAAGCCCAGCAGCCCATACATGACCTTTTCTTCACGGGCATGTTCATTGGCCTTTTTCGCTTTGTTGGTGAACACAAAAGTCGTGCCCATGATGGTTCCGGCAATCAAACATGAGACCGTCAACCGAAATATGATGGTGAGAATCATCTTCATTTTTCACCTCCTACCGGCGGTGCAAACCGCTTCACCTTAAACCAGCCGTCGAGGACGGTGCTCAATGGATTCATCAGCAGGATGGCATAGCAGATACCTTCCGGATAGCCGCCTTTGAGTCTGATCAGAACGGTCAGGGCACCGATGCCGGCCCCATAGACCAGCTGAGCAGTTCTGGTGGTGGGGGACGTGACATAGTCGGTGGCCATGTAGAAGGCGCCGAGGATGGCTCCACCAGTCAGCACGGCCAGCAGAGGATCGCCGGTGAACAGTGTTTCGCCGCCGAAGATCCAGGTCAGCAAAGCAATTGAGCCGAGAACCGAAACCGGAATATGCCAGGTGATATAGCGCCGGTACATCAGGTACAATCCTCCGAGCATGACCAGCAGCCCGGAAGTCTCTCCGATACAGCCGGGCCGCCAGCCCAGGAAGAAGGAGCCGTAGATCTCCGCGGGAGCGCCAAACTTCTGGATGAATGCTTCCATTCCCTGTTCTTTCAACACGGCCAGAGGCGTTGCCGTGGAGACCGCATCAACCCCACCGGTGATATAGGTAAATATGGCCCCGTCGGTCAGCGGCGGCAGCCAGGCTGAAGTCATGGCGACCGGAAAGGTGGCGAGCAGGAAGGCGCGGCCAAGCAGGGCCGGGTTGAAGATATTGTAGCCCAGGCCGCCCAGCAGGTGCTTGCCGATATAGATGGCCATGACCGCCCCCAGTATAGGGACCAGAAAGGAGACACCCGGCGGTATGACAAAGGCCAAAAGCATGCCGGTGAGCGCGGCGCTGCCGTCTCTGACAGTAACCGGCCGGCCCAACATTTTCTGACTGGCCGCTTCAACTGCCATGCAGCTGGCAACTGATACGGCGGTAATCAACAGCACCTGAATGCCAAAGACAAAGACAGACAACAAAAGAGGTGGCACCAGACAGGCCACCACGGTCCACATGATTTTATCAACCGACTCGTTGCTGCGCACATGCGGAGAGACAGACACATTCCACAGGGCTGCCGCTGCCGGCGTCTGGTTCTCGGTTACTTTCGGTTCGATGACGAAACTCCTTGCTCCCTTGATTAATTATTCCCGGTGGTTACGAACGCTTTGCCTTCATCTTCGCCAGCCGGACAAACTGTACCAGCGGTCGTTTTGCCGGACACACATAGGCACAACTACCGCACTCAAAACATTCAAATACGCCAAATTGCTCGGTATCCTCGGCCCTGTTCGCCTCTACATAAATGCCGACTTCCTTAGGCTCCAACCCCATGGGACAGGCATCCAGACACCAGCCGCAACGGATACAGTTGGACAATTCGCTGGTATCGATCTCGTCTTCACTGAGAAAAAGTATTGACGAGGTGGTTTTGGTGATGGGGATGTCCAGCGTCGACACCGCAAATCCCATCATAGGTCCGCCCAGCACAACCCTGGCCAGATCCTCCGTGGTGCCGCCGCAGAATTCCACGATGTCGCTAACCTTGGTACCGACTTTCACCAGCAGATTGGCCGGTCTGCTGATACCCCGCCCCGACACGGTGATCACCTTTTCGATCAGGGGTTTGCCCAACACCACGGCATCGTAGACCGCCTTGGTGGTGGAAACGTTATGGACCACGACTCCGACCGCAGAAGGCAGCGCCATGGCCGGCACCTTCCTGCCGGTGATTGCCTGGATCAACTGTTTCTCTGAACCCGTGGGATATTTCACCTCGAGGGTTTCCACCCTGATGGTCAAACCTGGCTCCTGCAGCTTCTCCACCGCCGCCTGCATGGTGCTGATGGCATCCGGTTTATTGTCCTCGATACCAATGGCGCATGCGTTGATGCCAAGAATTTTGAGCAGAATTTTGGCACCTTCGACGATCTCTTCTGCTTTTTCCAACATCATCCGGTGATCGGCGGTGATATAGGGCTCGCATTCAGCCCCATTGAGCAGCAGCGTGTCAACCGGACTGTCAGCCGGCGGATTGAGTTTCACATGGGTTGGAAAGCCGGCGCCGCCGATACCTATGATGCCTGCCTGATGCACTTTCTGAAGCAGTTCCTCGGCAGATAGCCGTTGCCAGTCAGCCTCAGTTTCCCAGGTCTGCGCTTCCGCCTCCGGATCAGTCTTAATGGTCACTGAAGGCGCACTCACTCTGATCGGATGGGCTGACGTCCCCATCGCCTTGATTGAGCCTGCCGCCGGGGCATGCAGGGGAACCCCCAGGCCACGTTTTACTTCTGCGACCAGCTCACCCTCGGCAATCTCTTGCTTGCGTTTAACCACCGGCGCGCAGGGAGCGCCAATATGCTGGCCGAGAATAAGCTCGAGCTCGGCAGGCAGCGGCATGGTCTCGACCGCGAGTTTTTCGGTCAACTCCTTGGCTTCGGGCGGATGAACCCCGCCTTTTGGAAATGTTAAATGTGCTGACATATCTGGGTATCCAAATCTAAATGACGTCGATAAAAGATTGCTTCGCGTCCCTTTCTAAGAAATTCCGGAATAGTGCTTCATGAACTGAATTCGCTCAAAGGCTGACTGATCCTCATCGAACCGGTAGGCAAGCCGCCCCCTGAATTGGCCAATGGAGCTGAAGGAATGGCGGTCCATCCAGTCCTCGAGATCAGTGATTATCTTACCTGCCTGCTCGACCCCGTGTTCATAGAGGGTCGAGACAACCTGTACCGCCTTCGCTCCGGCCAGCAGCATCTTGACTGCCCCGGCGCCGTCATGGACACCGGTCGAAGCAGCAAAATCGCTCTCGATAAGCCCTGACAGCAATGCGACCCAGCGCAGCGGCAGGGATATTTCTCCGGGTTGACTGAAGACGCCCGCCGAGGTCATTTCCATCTTTTCGATATTTATATCGGGCTGGTAGTAGCGGTTGAAAAGCACGAAACCTCCCGCCTTGCCAGTCCAGTGCAGGCGGGATATCAAACTGGCCAGAGATGAAGAGTAGCTGCTCATCTTCAGGGCAACGGGAATCGACAGCACATCGGTGACCTTATTGAGCACCTCGAAATAGATCTGCTCATAGCTGTCACATTCTTTCTTCGGGTTTGAAGGAAGCAGTGAGATGTTGATTTCCAGTGCATCGGCGCCGGCTTTTTCAAATTTGCCTGCATAGGTGGTCCATTCATCCGCCGTCACACAGTTAAGACTTGCGATCACTGGAATATCGATCTGCTTTTTGACGTCTCGGATCATGTCCAGGTAATCGGTGACCGCCGAATCTCTGGTATATTGCTTCACATAATCGTAGGCATCCGGATAATCGGTCTGATAGTCATCCAGATTCTGCTGCAGTTCTGCTTCGATCTGCTCTTCGAACAATGATTTAAGGACTACCGCACCGACGCCCGCCTCGGCAAGTTCCATGATTTTCCCCACCGTTCCCGTCAACCCGCAGCTGCCGGCGACAATGGGGTTTTTCAGGGTGAGCCCGAGGTAGTTGGTGGTCAGATCTTTCATCTTTCATTCTCTTCTCATGAGGGCGCCATGACACGCCGTTCCCGCCACCGCACAAGCAGCACAACATGAAGTGCGAATTGTGCATTTCCACAAAAACCTAAAGGTATGGTCAGTAACAAATAGTTGCCGGAATTGCAAGCCGGAATTGAAAGCCGGATTCCCAGAATCTGGTCGCAGCTAATCCTCATTAACCCTTAATTACTGCAGTCTTTACCGGTGGCAGCCTGAGATTGTCAGCGGCTTCCTGATCGCACTTTCTACTGCTGCCGCTGATGTTTTATATTGCACGGCGGCACCGGGTTGCTATGATCCGTTTTCCGATTTGCAACTAACCTGTAAGATAACGAAATGAATTCGACCTCCGTCAATCCTTACCGCTATATTGCCCATATTCTGACCGGAGCGGTATTTATCAGCTTTTCAGGAGTCTGGGTGGCATTGTCTCAAGTAGAGCCAATGATTTCAGCTTTTTACCGGGTATTTTTCGGTGCTGTCTTTTTATTGGTCGCCAGCATCGTGTCCCGGGATCTGAAGCGTGTGCGGGCAAAGACTTTGCTTTACTGCGCATTGTGCGGACTGTGCTTTTCCTGCAATCTGCTCTGCTGGCACCAGGCGGTTGAATATGTCGGTCCGGGCCTGGCAACCATTCTTGGTAATTTTCAGGTCTTCGTTTTAACTCTCATTTCACTGTTTTTCTTTAATCAGGCACCCCGCATTACATATTTTATCGCACTGTTACTGGCCTTTTTCGGGCTCTTTCTGGTGATCGGCATCGACTGGGAAATGCTGCCGGCCACCTACCGGGTTGGTGTGTATCTGGGACTAATGACGGCCCTTCTCTACGCGGCATTTATTCTATCACTGAGAAAGATCCAGCAGCTTGAGGGAAATATCTCGTTTATCTACACGCTGCTGCTGGTGTCAGTCGTCACCTCGATGATCCTGGGCCCGCTGGCTTGGGGTGCAGGCAAGTCATTTGCTATCCCCAGCCTGAGCTCGCTTGGCGCACTGGTCGCCCTGGCTCTGTTCAGCCAAACCATCGGCTGGGCTTTTATCGCCCGCAGCCTGCCCCATGTCATTCCCTCGCTTGCCGGCCTGATTCTGCTCCTCCAACCGGCGCTGGCTTTCTTGTGGGACGTACTGTTTTTTAATCGACAGACCTCAACGATACAGTTTATCGGCATCATCATTGTCCTGGCGGCCATTTACCTCGGAACCCGGTCTTCAAGAAAAATTCCCTAGAGAACGCGGGCTCCCTAAATGGCAATTGTCAAGGCTGTGATTGGACTGGAGAAATTTCTGAAGAAGAACTATAGTAGAGCTAAAATCTACCTTAAAGGAACATCATGAAAGTCGTCTCACATTTTGATACCATTGCATCACAGCACTTCGACGGCGACGTCGTCAAAGGCGTCACCGGCCGTATAGCGATCGGCAAAGAAGACGGGGCCCCCAATTTCTGCATGCGAATTTTCACCCTCGCTCCAGGCGGCTATACGCCACGCCATTCGCATGACTGGGAGCATGAAATTCTGATCCACGCCGGCTCCGGCCAGGTGCTCAAGGAAGGGGAATGGACGGATGTGACCAGCGGTTCGGTG
>CBFCWR010000134.1:0-7991 GCA_965601575.1 uncultured Desulfofustis sp.
TCACCGCTGCGAGCACTTGACGGGAATGGATTCGTCGTTCCTGGAAGCGCTTCTCGTAGGCCTGCTCGGGATCCATATCAAGCAGGTAGAGATCAAGGATTACAGTTCTGTTTTCGACGCCTTTGAACACCAGACAGTTCCTGCCAATCACAAACTTTTCATTCCTGGGCACCACCACCTGATCGGTCTGGCCGGTTGACTGTAAGGCTGTTGGAGTATATCTCAGGTCTCTTCTGGCCATGGAGGCCTGCTGACTCGAAAGGTAACTGGAAGTAATATACAGAGTTCCAAGGACACAAACGACTAAAACGGTGATAAGCAGGGGAGTCGACCAGGTGTTCTTTTCGGATGAAAGCATCAGGCAATCCTCCTAAACTAAGATTAACAACCCAGTATAGTAGGCGGTGGTGAGGCCAGGGCTGAACCCAGCCCGGCGCCGCTACCACTCTGCTGAGAAAATTCGTTCAGATAGCCGTTTATTATCTATTTTGCCCTTTGAAAGTGATTTTGTTAGATGTCTGTTTCGAAAGCGACTTCTTTTTCTAATTGTAAACCTTGAGCAACCGATTTCACAATAAAAAATAACCATTTAAGTGGCACGGTAAATGCCACTTCGTGGTCGTATGGTTGTTACCCCTATGCGTGTCGACCAGGCGCAGGATTGCCAATGTGGCATTCTGTGGGGGTGGTCTCAACTTCTGTGTCTCTGGGTAAAAAAGTCAGGGTGTGGAACAGAGGGAGGACACAATGAAAAAGCACTTACCGCACAGAGCCGTAAGTGCTTGAATTTTCGTGGTGACCCCAAGGGGACTCGAACCCCTGTTCCCGGCGTGAGAGGCCGGTGTCCTAGGCCACTAGACGATGGGGCCAGTTAGAGAGCACCATTAATACACCAGAGGATAATCTCAGTCAAGTATTATACCTGGCGACTGAAGTCAAATCCAGTTCTTCAAATTGGCCACTCCACGGTGCACACAGCCACTTCTGTTTGACTGTCGCGCGGGCAATGACTCGGCTTGTGCAGCTAAATCGTTGGCTTTTCCTGACTCCACCGTGAAGTATTCACCCCCCCTTGAATGTATTGATTCTCGATGAGTTATGCATATTATTTAATCGTATTGTGAAATTGTGAGTGATGCATACTGGAAACAAGAAAATCAATCAATTTTGGTCAGGAGATGGAAAACAAAACAAAATTTAATATATGGTACGTACTCGCAGCAGTCTGGGGTGTATTGCTGCTCCAGAACCTCATATTCGATCAATTTCGTCCGACGATAATCCCCTACAGTGAATTCATCGAGGCGGTGGAAGCCGACAAGGTCATCGAGATCGCCGTAGGCCAGGACAGGATAAGCGGCAAAATGCGTGATGAAACGGATCAGGAAATCCTGTTCAGCACGGTGAGAGTGGACAACGATCTGTCGAGGAAACTGGCGGAGCACAACGTCAAGTTTTCCGGTCAGGTTGAGAACACCTTCTTCAAAGCCATTCTCTCCTGGGTGGTGCCCATCGGTCTTTTCTTCGGTATCTGGTATTTTCTCATGCGCCGCATGCAGGGCGGCCAGGCCGGAGTGATGAGCTTTGGCAAGAATAAAGCCAAGATCGTGGGGGAGAAGGATATCGACACCCGTTTCAACGATGTCGCCGGCGCCGACGAGGCCAAGGAAGAATTGCAGGAGGTGGTTGATTACCTCGAAAAACCCGGGATCTATCTGGAAGTGGGCGGTCAGATGCCCAAAGGTGTGCTGCTGGTCGGCCCTCCGGGCTGCGGTAAGACGTTGGTTGCCCGGGCGGTCGCCGGCGAGGCGGGTGTACCGTTCTTCTCGATGAGCGGGTCTGATTTCGTCGAGATGTTCGTCGGCATGGGGGCGGCCCGGGTCAGGGATCTGTTCGAGCAGGCCCGGGACAAGGCGCCCTGCATCATTTTTATCGATGAGCTGGACGCCCTGGGCAAGGCCCGGGGAGCCGGCGGCATGATGGGGGGGCATGACGAGCGCGAACAGACCCTCAATCAGCTGCTGGTAGAGATGGACGGTTTCGACACCCAGAAAGGAATCGTCATCATGGCCGCGACCAACCGGCCCGAGGTGCTCGATCCGGCCCTGCTGCGGTCCGGTCGTTTCGACCGGCAGGTGTTGATAGACAAGCCCGACGTCAACGGTCGAGAGGCGATATTGAAGATTCATGCCGCAAATGTCCAGCTCGAGCCTGAGATTGATCTGAAGATAATTGCCCAGAAAACGGCCGGCTTTTCAGGCGCTGATCTTGCCAACGTGATCAACGAAGGCGCCCTGCTGGCGGTGCGCAACGGTCGCAAGAAGGTCAGTATCAATGATCTGGACGAGGCGGTTGACCGAATCATCGGCGGACTCGAGAAGAAGAACCGGGTGATCAACGAGCAGGAGAAAAAGATCGTCGCCTACCACGAGGTCGGCCATGCCCTGGTCGCCGCATTGACGCCGGGATCCGAACCCGTCCACAAGATATCGATTATACCCAGAGGCCTGGCTGCCCTGGGATACACTCAGCAGCGGCCCACCGAAGACCGTTATCTGATGAGCACCAAAGAGCTGCTTGGCAAGATCGACGTACTTCTGGGCGGCAGGGTCGCCGAACAGATCACCTTCGATTCGGTGACCACCGGCGCGGGTAACGATCTCATGCGGGCAACGGACATTGCCAGAGCCATGATTGTCGAGTATGGAATGGGTGAAACCTTAGGGCTGTCAACCTATCCGCGACAGCGTTCTCCTGTGTTTCTGCAGAGTGATCAGGGCTTTGGCGGCGGCAAGGATTACAGCGACGACACTGCCGCCATGGTCGACGCTGAAACCAAGAAAATACTCGAGGATCGGAGCAGGCATGTCACTGAGCTTTTGACCAGCCATAAAGAAAAGCTGGTCGCCATTGCCGAGCGACTGCTGGAAAAAGAGGTCATTTTCGAGGACGAGTTCATGTCCATGGTTTCGGTCGAGCCGGCAGCGGCATAACTGTCCTGGGACTGGATATACTGGTAAGCGAACGGTTAGCTTTGAACCCATGAGCAGGTTGCCCAAGCCGGAAAAAATCTGTAAGGGCTGCGGCCGTCCATTTCAGTGGCGCAAAAAATGGCGTCGCTGCTGGGACCAGGTTCGCTACTGCGGTGAGCGGTGCCGGCGCTCCCGACTTTCCGCTAGGCTGTCAGGGCCTGAGGAGCAGTCTTGAGCGAACCAGTTCTGCATGTCGACGAAAAAGGCCTCTACTGTTCCGCCGGTGACTTCCATATCGATCCCTGGCGCCCGGTCGAGCGGGCGGTTATCACCCATGCCCATGGTGATCATGCCCGCCCGGGTTCAAATTCTTACCTGTGTGCAGAACCAGGCCGGCTGCCGCTCGTACTGAGGGTCGGCGACAAGGTGCAGACACTTGCCTACGGGCAGCAGCTGAAAATCAACGATGCTTTCGTCTCTCTGCATCCGGCTGGTCATGTCCTGGGTTCGGCCCAGGTGCGGGTCGAAGTTGACGGCGATGTCTGGGTGGTGTCCGGCGATTACAAGCGAGAGCAAGATCCCACCTGCGATCCCTTCGAGATTGTTCAGTGCAGGGTATTCATCACTGAATCAACTTTCGGGCTTCCTGTCTACCGCTGGGATCCTTCAACAGCGGTAATGAAGGAAATCCTCGACTGGTGGTTGAGCAATGGTGAGGCGGGAAGGCCATCGATTCTGCTGAGCTATGTGATGGGTAAAACCCAGCGTATCATGGCTTCTCTGGCATCACTCACCGATTGTCATGGCAGACTTTTTGCCCACGGCGCGCTTCAACAGATGAATGAGGCCTACCGCGCCAGCTCGGTGTATCTGCCAGAGGCGCCGAACCCCCTTGACATGGGTGACGGTCATGATTTTTCACAGGCTTTGATCATGGCCCCGCCATCGGTGGCCGGAACATCATGGATGCAGCGTTTCAAAGGTGGGGTGAGTGGACGGGCGTCGGGCTGGATGAGGATTCGGGGGCGCAGGCGTCGCCTCGCCCTTGATCGGGGCTTTGTGCTGTCCGACCATGCCGACTGGCCGGCTTTACTGCGCACCATATTCGAAACCAATGCGGAGAGGGTGTTGGTTACCCATGGCAGCAGCGAGGTACTGGCCCGCTATCTGAGCGAGCGCGGGGTAGCCTCCGAGCCACTGGGGGTGGACCGCTGGGGTGAGCAGGAGGAGCAGCAGTGAGACGCTTTACCCATTTGTTCATCCGCCTTGATGAGACCAACAAGACCAATGACAAGCTCGCTGCATTGATTGAATATTTCCAGGCAGCTCCCCCGCGGGACGCCGCCTGGGCGGTGACCTACCTTACCGGTAAACGTCCGAGGTCGCCGGTCAATGCCGGCCAGGTGAGATCCTGGGTTCAGGAAGCAGCCAACATTCCTGAGTGGCTGTTTACCGAGTCCTACAGCGGTGTGGGGGATCTGGCTGAGACGGTGTCTCTGCTCTTGCCCGATCCCGGAAAAGGATCAGCTCTCAGTCTGTCCGACTGGATCGAAAAGCGATTGCTGAGTCTGGCGGGAGAAGCCGATGAAGAGGTTAAAAAGCAGACGCTTATAGGCTGGTGGTCTGAGCTTGATCGTCCCGGACGTTTCGTGTTGACCAAGCTCTTGACCGGCGCCTGGCGGGTCGGCGTTTCCCAGCGTCTGGTTACCCGCGCCCTGGCTCAATCGCTTGGTATCGAGGCCGATGTCATCGCCCATCGTCTGATGGGTGCATGGCAGCCCGACGATACATTCTACACCATGCTCAGCTCAGCTGATACCAGCGATGCCGATATCAGCAAACCCTATCCGTTCTATCTCGCCTTTCCGCTGGACCAGAAGCCCATCTCCCTTGGCGATATCCAGGATTGGCTGACCGAGTGGAAGTGGGATGGAATTCGGGGACAGGTGATCAAACGGCAGGGACAGGTGTCGATCTGGTCCCGCGGAGAGGAACTGGTTACCGCGCGTTTTCCTGAAATTGAGCAGGCCGCAGCGCAGTGTGCCGACGGGACCGTGATTGACGGCGAAATTCTGGCCTGGTCGACCGAACTAGACTCGGTGATGCCCTTCGGTCATCTGCAGAGGCGTATCGGGCGTAAAACGGTGGGAAAAAAGCTGCTTCGTGAGGTGCCGGTCACTTTAATGGCCTATGATCTTTTGGAGCACCGGGGTGAAGACATTCGAGAACTCCCGCTGGCAGAGCGTCGAGCGCGCCTCGAAAAGCTGATCGACACCGAATCCGACAGCCCGACACTGAAGATCTCCCCGCTGGTTGACGCCGAAAATTGGCAGGCCCTCGAAAATCTGCGTCAGGAGAGCAGGCAGCTCCATGTGGAGGGGTTCGTCCTGAAGCACCGTCGCTCGCCTTATGGGGTCGGACGTAAACGGGGTGATTGGTGGAAATGGAAAGTGGAGCCCTACAGTGTCGACGGGGTACTTCTCTATGCGCAACGAGGTTCGGGTAGGCGGGCAAGCCTCTACACCGATTATACGTTTGGTATCTGGCGTGATGATAAACTGGTGCCTTTCGCCAAAGCATATTCAGGTTTGAATGATGCTGAAATCCGCGAGGTCGACCGGTTCGTCCGCCGCAATACCGTCGAAAAATTCGGGCCTGTGCGCAGCGTGCCGCCCGAACTGGTTATGGAGCTACATTTTGAAGGCATCCGCCGGTCAACCAGGCATAAATCAGGCTTGGCCGTACGGTTTCCGCGCATTGCGCGCTGGCGCAGGGATAAATCACCGGATCAGGCCGACACGATTGAAACCATAATGGCGCTGCTACCGGCCAACGAACGGAACAGATGATGGCTAACGGATCAGCTTCTCTGACCCACTTCGAAAACTGGTTTGCGGAAAGGAACTGGACGCCATTTGCGTTTCAAGCCGACGTCTGGCAGGCCATGATCGAAGGTCAATCCGGACTTCTCTACGCACCAACCGGTATGGGAAAGACGCTGGCCGTCTGGTTGGGTGCCCTGAGCCGGATGGAAACCGTATCACCCTCACCAACCCTCCAGGTTATCTGGATTACCCCTTTACGTGCACTTGCAGGGGATACCCGCGAGGCACTCAAAGAACCGCTTTCGTATTTTGGTCCCGAGTGTTCGGTGGAAGTTCGAACCGGCGACACGACCAGTCATGCCAAAAAGAAACAGGAAGAACAGCCACCGCATGCCCTTATCACAACCCCTGAAAGCCTGACCCTGCTGCTCACCAGACCCAAGGCCGAGAACCATATGGCCGGGCTCAAAGTAGTGATTGTCGACGAGTGGCATGAATTGCTCGGCTCCAAGCGCGGGGTGCAGACCGAGTTGGCCCTCGCCCGGCTGCGCACCATGGTTCCTGGACTGATTATCTGGGGACTTTCTGCCACCCTCGGCAACCTTGACGAAGCCCTGGTGCACCTTCTTGGCTTCAAGATCGATGGTACCGCCAGACAAGGCCGTATGATATCCGGCAGGATTCCCAAAGAGTTGCATATCGATTCACTGCTTCCCGAGTCCACGGCACGATTTCCCTGGGCAGGACATCTCGGTTTGAAGATGCTGCCCAAGGTTGTAGACGAACTCGAACCCGTTTCTTCGGCACTGGTCTTTACCAACACCCGTTCACAATGCGAGCTCTGGCACCAGGCATTGAGCGAGGCTCGACCAGACTGGCGGATCGGCCTGCACCACGGTTCGCTGGCAAATGAGGAACGAAGAGTCACTGAACAAGGGCTGAAAACCGGTGAATACAAAGTGGTTGTCTGCACCTCCAGTCTCGATTTAGGGGTTGATTTTTCACCGGTCGAACGAGTGCTTCAGATCGGCAGCCCCAAGGGTGTCGCCAGGTTGCTGCAACGAGCCGGGCGAAGCGGCCACGGTCCCGGACGGGTCAGCCGGGTGACATGCGTACCGGCACATGTGTTCGAACTGGTGGAAGCTGCTGCTGCCAGGGATGCGACTCAGACCGGCGCGATCGAGTCGCGGCCGCCGTATAATTGCCCCCTCGACGTGCTGGCTCAGCACGCGGTCAGCATGGGGCTTGGCAAAGGTTTCAGAAAGGAGGAGCTGCTGCAGGAGATAAGGACAACCGCATCCTACAAAGATGTCAGTGACAACGAGTGGGATTGGCTTCTGGAGTTTCTAAGCACCGGTGGCGCCACCCTGTCCGCCTATCCAGAATACCATAAGCTGCAGGTGAAAAATGAAATCTACAAGGTGAGCGATCCAGCTAAGGCACAACGCCACCGGATGTCCATCGGCACCATCGTCAGCGATGCGGCTATTCAGATAAAATATCTGAAGGGAGGAAGGCTGGGCAGCGTCGAGGAGAGTTTCATTTCCCGCCTTTACCCGGGTGATACTTTTCTTTTTGCAGGCAAGGCGCTGCAGCTCGTCAAAGTCAACAACATGACCGCCTATGTGCGCAAGGCCAAGGCAGCGGGCGCAGTACCGGCCTGGCAGGGCGGGCGAATGCCGCTCTCCAGCGAACTGGCCCAGGCGGTGTGCAATCGGCTCGATGCAGCTGCCAGGGGCATTTTCGAAGACCAGGAGATGCACTTTGCTCGTCCGGTACTGACACTGCAGCAAGCCTGGTCTGCGGTGCCTCAGAATGGGGAACTGCTGATTGAGCGGATCGACTCAAGGGAGGGCGCTCATCTGTATATCTACCCGTTTGCCGGCCGTCTAGTGCATGAGGGGCTGGCGGCATTGCTGGCCTATCGGCTTGCTGCTTGGGAACCGCTCACCTTTACCTGGGCGGTCAACGATTACGGCTTTGAACTGCTCAGTCGCGGGGCCCCTCGTTTTGAAGAGGCACTGAAGAACGATCTCTTTGGCACCGACAATCTTGGCGAAGACATCATGGCGAGTCTTAACAGTGCCGAACTGGCTAAAAACCGTTTCCGGGAAATTGCCCGGATAGCCGGGCTGGTCTTTCAGGGCTACCCGGGTAAGGGCAAAACCGCCCGTCAGATCCAGGCGACCAGTTC